>JAAYVF010000039.1 GCA_012517325.1 Myxococcales bacterium
AGGGGCAGCTGCCCCTCCAGGACGCAGACCAGCAACCTCATCCGCTGTAACTCCTTGGGAGTCATCGAAATCATGTCCTTCTTCATGGGGGACATAATCGCTAAGCAGTTACAGGGGACAAAGTCGCTAAGCTAATACAAAAACAAGCCGTGCGTTGACACTTGGAAGGGGCATCGGCTAAAGTTAGTCGTTTAAAATCGTGAGGTCGGCCGAGGCAAAATGAGTCAGGAAAAGCCCGAGGAAATTCGTCAGGAATCGACAACCGAGACCCCTCCGCCTCCGGTTGATGAAACCTTCGACTACGTGGAATTCGAGAAGAAATCGCCCCAACGCCTTTCCCGTTGGTTTTGGTTGCAATGGTGCGTGTTGCTCGGCATCGGGTTCGCGATGCTTTCCATTCTCAGCGGCGGTTTCGCCAACATGCACGAATACGGCTGGAGCGACGCGGGCGAAAACCGGGTACTGCTGATCAGCAAAAACGAGATGATCTTCGCGGTCGGACTGCTGGCCATGCTGCCGCTGGTCGTTTTCCTGGTCATCGGCGCGGAACATTGGCTGGCCGGCCCGCTCGGCCGGCTGGTGGAAAAACTGGCGCAGCCGCGCCGGCGCCGCCTGGTAGTCGTCGCGGCGATGATGGTCGCCGGCGCCCTGCTCTTCGGCGCGGCAAAATGGGTGCTCGACTACCAGCCGGTGACCGACGACGAAAACGTCTATCTGTTTCAGTCGCGGATTCTCGCGGCCGGCCAATTGGCGTTGCCGAGCCTGCCCGACGTGGAACCGCTGCGCGACCGGATCTTCGAAGACAACATCTTTCTGGTGAACAACGGCAAGATTTTCGGCCAGTATCCGGTCGGGCAGAGCATCGCCCTGCTGCCGGGCTACCTGGCCGGCTGGCCGCACCTGATGCCGCTGGTGTTCGCCGTTTTTTCCATCCTGGGCCTTTATCTGCTCGGCAGCCGGCTTTACGGCCCCAAGGGCGGCCTGCTGGCGGCGGTGTTGCTGGCGATCAGCCCGACCTTCCTGGCGACGTCCGCCACCCTGCTCAGTCACAGCACGACCTTGTGCTGCCTGATCTGGTTTTTCTATTTCGCCCATCGCACCTGGAAGGAAACCGGCTGGGTTCACGCCCTGTTGGCCGGCTTCTTTTTCCTGGTTTGTTTCCAGGTCCGTTCGGCGACCACGCTGCTCGCCGCCGGGCCGGTCGGCATTGCGCTGGCCGTTTTTCTGCTGCGCGATATCAAGCGGCAATGGTTGAAGATTCTTCTGCTGGCGCTGCTGGTCGGGCTGACGATCGGCATCTCGCTGTATTTCAATTACCAGATCAACGGCGATTACTTCAAAACGAACTACCATGCCGCCTGGGGCGAAGGCCGGACGCCGTTCAAGCACCCCTTCGGCTTCGGCAAAGGCGCGTGGCACATGGTGCACAGCCCCGCCCAGGGCTTTTGGAGCGCGTGGGACAACCTGCTGCGGTTGAACTGGTGGCTGTTGGGCTGGCCGATCAGCCTGCTGTTCGTCATCGCCTGGCTGCTGCGCCGCGACAAGAAAAGCCTGGAGTGGCTCGGTTTTTCCACCGTGTTGCTGACGTTCTTCGCCTACTACTTCTATTTCTGGCCCGGCGTTTCCGACACCGGCCCCGTGCTCTACTACGAACTGCTGGCGGTGCTTATCCTGCTGACGGTCAGCGGCATCGAGGCCGCGCCCCGGCTGCTGCTGGCGTGGATGCCCCGGCAGGTCGCCGCGCGCCGGGTGATGCTGTTCATCGTGTTTTCCTGCCTGGCCGCCTTTTTCACGTTTCACCAATACAACGCCCGCGCGCTGCACCGGGTCGCCGAAAACGTCGCGCAGTTGGAAAAAGCGCTGGAGGATTTCGGCGTCCCCGACCGCGCGGTCATTTTCACCAATTACTATCTGAAGAACACGACCGACAAGAATTATCAGGATAGCTGGGTGGTCGGCCGGCCGATGACCAGCCGCCTGCTCGGCGACAAACAACTCTTTTACGTCAACTACGGCCGGACGCGCGACGAGGAATTCGCCGCCAAGTATCATCCGGGCCTGCCCGCCTACGTCGTCACCTGGAATCAAAGCGGGCGACCGGAGGTCGTCAGACTGGAGGATTACCAGGTCGCGCTGTTCCCCGACAATTTCCCGGATTCGCGATGATTCGCAAGCTTTGGCAATACCTGCTGGCCACGCGGCCGATCGAATCGTGCCTGATGATCGGCTTTCCGTTGATCGGCCTGTTCATCGCCCTGGCCGATTGGCGGGGGATCGGCTGGTTGATCGGCAAATTTTTCATCGCCACCTACCCGCTGGTGATGTACGTCTATTGCCTCAATTCCTACGGCGGGTTGGCGCACGACGTCGTCAATCAGCGCCTGAGCGGCAACCCGGCGGTGACCGGCGAGGTCTCGGCGCGCGAGTTGCTGTGGCTCGCCTACGGCGGCGTCTTCTTTTCGGGCCTGCTGTATTTTCTCTGGTTTCCCCATTGCCTGCTGCCCTGGTTGCTGATCATCGGGAACTGGACGCTGTATTCGCACCCGGCGGTTTATGGCAAAAGCCTGCCGCTGGTCGGGACGTTCCTCCACTTGATCGGCGGCGTGCTGCAATTTCTGCTCGGTTACGCGGCCGTGCGGCCGCTCGACCGGACGTCGCTGTTGATCGGCGCGTACTTCGCGCTGGTCTTCGCCGCCGGTCACATCAACCACGAGGTCAAGGATTACGAGCCCGACTGCACGGCGGGGCTGCGCACCAACGCGGTGGTGTTCGGCCCGCGGCGGATGTTTTCGTTCGCCTTTTTCCTGTTCGCCTTCGCCTTCGCGTATTTGTCGGTTTTGAGCCTGGCCGGCGTGATCGCCTTCCGGTTCGCCTGGCCGTACCTGGCGATATTTTTCCCACATTTGCTGCTGCATTGGCGCGCCGTCCGCGGTGAATGGACCGGTTACGATCGCACCTATCAGATCGTCTACCGCACCCTGTTCGTGATCGCCGGCGTTTTTCTCGTTTTCGCCAAGTGGCGGGCGCTGCATTGAGGAGAGCCGTCGGATGAGCCTTTCCCGTTATGATGTCATCGTCGTGGGCGCCGGGCCCTGCGGATCGACTGCGGCCCAGGAAATCGCCAAGGCCGGATACAACGTGCTGTTGCTGGAACGCGATTCCTACCCCGGCGAAAACAATTCGTGCGGCGGCGGCCTGGGAAATTTCCTGCAAAAGAAATTCGACCTGCCCGACAGCCTGATCCAGAAAAAAATCCGTCGCGTCCAACTGGACCTGGGCTTCGAGAAAAAAACCTATCAGGCCGACCGGCCGGTTTACATGAGCGTCAAACGGACCGAATTCGATCGCTACCTGGCCGACCGGGCCGTGCGGGCCGGCGCCGAATTGCGCCTGCGGCAGACGGCGATGAATTACGATCCGTTCCACAAGGTGCTGACCGTGCTCGACCGCCCGAGCGGCGTCCAGTGGCAGGCGACGGCGAACATCGTCGTCTTCGCCGACGGCGTCCGTTCGCTGGCGTTCAGCGAATGCGGCCTCGGCGTCGACCCGAGCCGCGAGCCGATCGTCGGCCTGGCCTACGAACTGGGCTATCCCGACAATCCGCACGACGCGTTTGAGTTTTTCTTCGACGAGCAGAAATTGCCCTACGGCTACTATTGGGTTTTCCCGACGCGCGACACGCTGAACGTGGGCGTCGGCGGCCCGGTGAAAAGCATCGGCAAACAGGCCAAGGACTTTCTGCTGAAGTTCATCGACAGCCGCGAGGATTTGCGCGGCCGGGCGGCGGTCCGCAAGACGGCCGGGATGATCCCCAGTTACGTGGCCTCGCGCCTGCACGGCGACGGCGTGCTGGTGGTCGGCGACGCCGGCGGCTTCGTCAATCCGCTCACCGGCGGCGGCATTTTCCTCGGGATGGTCAGCTCCCAGCTCGCGGCCCGCACCGCCAACGAAGCCCTGCGCGAAGGGCGCACCGACGGCGCGTACCTCGCCCGCTATTCCTGGCGCGTCAAGTCATCGCCCTTCTACCTCGGGCTCAAGACCTTCCACGGTCTGGTGACCTACAGCCAGAATCACTTGAAACGGACCGGCAAGCCGGTGCTCGGCAAAATTTTCAAGCTCTATTCCGACATCGGCGATTTCACGCTGCGGCACCTGTAGCCGCGCCGCTCGTCGCTACTCGCCCAACGCCGGCACGATCGTGTCGCGGGCGAATTGCGCGAAGGTCGTCGGGGTCCGCCAATCCGGCACGGTCGTCAAACCCTTCAGCAACAGGCCCGAATCGAACGCCTGCGCCAGTTCTACGTACTGGCCGGCCACGTCGGCGCTGATTCCCAGGCCGACGAGCGCGTCCCGGACCTGGTCCGGCGAGACCTGGACGTACTCGATCGGCCGGCGGATTTCCCGGGAAATGATCGCCGCGATCTCGCCGTAACTCAAATCTTCCGGGCCGAAAAAGGTCAGCACGCGGCGACCGGACCAGCTCAGGTCGGCCAATTGCTTCGCTGCCACTTCGGCGATATCGCGCGTGGCGATCATCGGCACCCGAACCGCCGGCGAAACCGCCTGAAACAGCGCGCCCATCTGTTTCATCGTTTCGAGCGAACCGAGGATGTTCTCGTAAAACGCGGCCGGGCGCAGATGCGTGACGTTCGCGGCCACGCCGTCGAGAATTTTTTCGATATCGTGCAGGCCGTTGACCGGTCCCGCCCCGCTGCCCAGATGGGCGCCGAGGCTGGACAGGTGAACCACGTGCGCAATGCCGTTTTTCTGAATGGCTTCGGCGGCGATCCGCCCCAATTCGCGCTGATAGGCGCGGAAATCGGCCACCTCGACGTTTGGCGGCGTCAGCCAGAAAAGCGCCTTGGCACCTTGCGTGGCCTCCCGCACGAACCCAGCATCGTTCAGCGACCCCTGCTTGACCGTCGCCCCCATGACCGCAAACCGCGCCACATTTTCCGGGTGCCGAGCCAGCAGAGTCACTTTTTTACCCGCCTGCAGCAGAATTTCCGTCAACCGCGAACCGATTTTTCCGGTCGGAGTGGTGATGACGATACTCATGATGGCATCCCCCATATTTGACAACCATTCTCAACAAATGAAATATAGGGACGAATCCTGAAAAGACAATCCGGCGCCGGATTATTGGATTGGGTAATCTTCGATACTAACGGGCGTCGTACTGCTCGGCGCTCAGGCCGCGCCGCTGGAAAAAGCCGCGCATTTTATCGAGCAGCCCCGATTCGATTTTTCGCGCCCGCTCTCGCGAGAAGCTGAATTCGTTGCCGATTTCCTGCAGCGTAAGCGGTTCGTCGGTCAATAGGCGATTGTAGAGAATGAACTTTTCCTTGTCCGAAAGGCGCGGTTCGAGGTCGGCGATGGCCTCGCGCACCATCCGGCGCTCCTGGCCGACCGCAATCGCCTCGTCCGGCTGAGATTCGTGCGCGGGGAAAAGGTCGCTGACCGTTTCCTTGCCCTTCTCGCCGACCGGCATGTCCAGCGAAACATCGTTGCTGCCCAGGCGGCCTTCCATTTCCACGACCTCACGCTCGGAAACGTGCAACGATTGACCGATCAACTGCGCCGTCGGGACGATGCCGCGCGCTTCCAGGCGGGCCTTTTCCTTCTTGAGGTTGAAGAACAGCTTGCGCTGCGCCTGGGTCGTGCCGATCTTCACCATTTTCCAGTTGTTGAGGATGTAACGGATGATGTAGGCGCGAATCCACCACGAGGCATAGCTGGACAGCTTGACGTCTTTGTATGGATTGAACTTCGCCACGGCCTGCATCAGGCCGATGTTGCCTTCCTGAATCAGATCCATCACCTGCATGAATTGGCGGCGGTACTCGAAGGCGATCTTCACCACCAGGCGCAGGTTGCCCAGCACGAGGCGGACGCCGGCTTCCTTATTGCCGTTTTCGAACAAATCGACGGCAAAGTTGTATTCTTCTTCCGGAGTCAGTAGCGGTAGTTCCCGCAACCGCGCCAGATAGGTTTCCAGCGGACCGGTCGTGACCAGACTTTGCTGGGGCGATCGGATCAGCGCGGTTTCGGGTTGGATTTTTTTTGCCATCTCTTGATGTCTCCGCTCGGATGTCGAACGCTTGGCGATTCATTGCCCTTTCGACACGAAAACCCTCCGTCAGGTTCGATCACTTTCAGCCACACCCGGCATTCGATGGCCGCTTGCGCTATTTACTAAGTAAAAATAAAGTGGTTAATTCCTTTGTCAAGCTCATTTCGGCCCATTTCAGCGCGCGCAAAAAAGTTTGCTGACGTTATCAAAGTTGATTTAAAATTTCCAGAGGGAAATCGAGAAAAAGTCGCCGCGTCGGCAAACGCCTTTTTCGACCACCGCTCACACAAAAAAATCGAGAAAAAACCGGCGCTTTCCTTTTCGGGAAAACGCCGGTTTTTACCTTCAACAACTGTTACCGGCCGGTCGGTTTTTCCGGTGGCCGGCCGACGAAAATCTCCTGATCCGCCGGCGCATCGACGCCGACCCCGAAACGGAAGTTTACCTCGCCGCGCAAGGGGACTTCCTCGATTTTCGCCGGCAATCGCACCTCGCCCTGGGGCCGCATGGTCAGCAGGTACTCCGGCGCATTCCACAGGTTCATGTCCACCAGCGAAAGGTGGTGCAAACCGTGCTTCAAGGCCAACGGCGCCTCGAAAACATAGGACCGCCTTTCGTCCTCGGCCTTGGCGCTTTTCACGACCCAGGCAAGGTTTTGGTTGTCCACGGTCAATTGAACCAGGGCGATGATCCGGCTTGCTTGCAGTCGTGGATCGGCGCCGTTCGGCGCGATGCCGTCGTCGAACAGTTCGAGGGTCACCTTGGCCGGCGCCAGCGTGTACACGGCGTGAAAGTGCGAATGCCGCCCCAGCTTGTGGGCCGAAGTCGGCGTCGCGGCCACCACCAGCAGCAGCGCGATCAGCCAAAGGGACTGCCGGCGCACGGTCATTCCTCGACCGGCAGACCCGGAGCGTCGAACGCGTGATTGCAATTCGCATCGACCCAGATCGGGTTGGTGATCGCGAAAACCCGCTCGCGATTGACCGGATGAGTCGTCGCCGACGTATGCCCGGCTTCCACCACGAAATAGGCGTCGCCGTCCAGCGGAAGAACCACGGTATCGTCGAACCGCACCACCTCGGTGGTATCGGGGATCACGATCTCCGTGGCCAATTCGCCGTGGTTCGTGTAGACGCGCAGGTAATTGACGTCCATCCAACTCGGCGCCTGGACGCGAATCAGCAGGCTGATTTCGGTGTCGGTCGCGCAATCGACGAACCCGCCGATCGTCTGATCGGCGATGCCGAAATTGATGAACGGGCCGTTGCTGACCTCGCTCCGGTGCGCCAGGACCGAATCGACCATGTCTTGAACCGTGGCGTCGGCGGGGTTGTCGGTGGGCATCGCGTACACGTTGCGGGCGTTGCCCAGTTCGGAAGACGGCGTATGCGAATCGCTGTTGCCGGTCATCGTGTATGTATAGCCCTGATCCAGCAGGCTGTACCAGTCGATCAGCGTTCCTTTGTCGTCGTTGCCCGAGTTGAAGACCTCGATGGCGTCGAAATTATCACCCCAGCGATCGGGATCGACCGACCCGATGCCCACCGCCGGATCGTATTTCACATAATTGAACCAGCCGGAGCTGTCGCGCGGGTGATTGATCTGCACGATTTGCGCCCCGAAATCGTTGCGCGCGATTTCCCACATATCCGGGAATTCGTATTTCTCCTGCGCCACGCCGTCCGCGTCGTAATGAACGAACGGCACGCCGTAATAGTCGGGCCGGTCCGCCCGCTTGGTCAGCGGCCAGGTGTTGAAGTGGCCCCAAACCGGGCTGATTTCCGCGCCGATCACCGGATGGATGAACGCTTCAGCGCCCTCAGCCACGACGTAGGGCAGGTAATCGGACATCGTGTCGTGATCGGTGAAGACCGGCATTTCCAGGCCGGCCGCGGCCATTTCACGGACGCGCGATTCGGCCAGAGCCTGCGAATCCACCGAGAACTGGGTATGGACGTGGAAATCGCCGGTCAGGTAGCCGGTCGTGTCGACCGAACGCACCAGCACGTCGTCGAATTCCGCGTTGTCGCCGGCGACGATCGTCACGTTCTGCACGGCGATTTCGTATTCGTAACCGCGCGAGGCGGTGATCGTGTAATCGCCCGGCGCGACGCGCTCGATGCCCGTGCCGGTCACGCTCCAGACGCGATGCACGACGTTGTCGGTCGGCGCCGCGTCGAATCCCGCCTGCAGCGACAGCTTGCACGGCACGGCCGCGCCGTCGCCGTCGATCACGAGGTAATCGAGAAAGCCCGGAACCGTCGCCGGAACATCGATCGCTGTTTTATCGCCGGCGGTCACCGTCACCGCGACCGGCGTGCCGGCGACCCGACCGGGACCTTCGGTCCAGAGTTGATAATCCCCGGGCTCGACCTCGATCGAAAACGCGCCTGATTCATCCGGCCAGGCTACGCCGACGTAGTTTTCTCCTTCGGGGCGGTCGTCGGTGATCAGCACTTCGAGTTGGGTGAAGTCGTCGCCGCTGTCCAGCACCACCGTGCCGTCGATCGTGCCTACGGCCTTGTTGCCGTCGAATTGATTCAAAGTCGCGTTGAACATTGTCGTGTCGCCGTTGCCGACGATCAGCAGCCGCTCCTGGGCGCCCTGGCCGAGCGGCTCGAGCGGAATCATGCCGGTGATCAGCGGCACGATGTCGCCGTCGACGTAAGGCGCCCAGAATTTTTCCTCGGGGCTGGTGGTGGCCAGGGCATAGGAAACCGGTTGCCAGCGGGTGTTCGTGCCGCCGACCCACCGCAGGTTGGCGAGCAGGTCGAAATCGCCCATATCGTAACCGGCGCGCGGCGAAAACGGCCGCGTCTCGTCGCCCCAAAAGACGAAATCGGCCAGCAGCACGTTGCGCGCGGCATTGGTCGTGTCCTTCAAGATCGTATTGATGTGCAGGTAGTTGGTGTCGGGATCCAGCGTGTACTCGACGGTTTCCTCCAACCCGTAATCCCAGGTTTTGACGAGGTGGTCCACGATGCTCACGCCGCCGTCCTTGCCCGTCACGCGAATCTTCGCCGAGCCCTCATTGCCCGCCGCGACGATCCGAAAATCCTTCGCGTAGAAGGCGCGCGCCAGGCCGATCATCTGATCCAGCGCCCACAAGCCGTCCATGCCGTCCTCGCCTTGCGGCCGCGCCAGATCGGCGTCGATGACGTTGCCCGCGTAACCCATCCAGCCGACGCCCGCATGCTCCGGCGAGCGGATGATGAATTCGACTTCCGAGTTATAAATCTTCAGATCGCCGATTTCACCGCGAGCCCGCGGGCCGCCGATCAGTTCGTCTTCGCTGGTGATGATCCCTGCGCGGACCTCGCCGGGGCCGAGCGTATCCGACAGATTGGCCCAAACGTAAGGCGAGCTGTCGTCGTCGTTATCATCGTCGTTATCGTTGTCGTCGTCGTTATCATCATTGTCGTCATCGTCATCGTCGTCGCCGCTGTCGTCGTTGTCGTCATTGTCATCGTCGTCGTCATCGTCAACGGCATCATCATCGGCGGGCGTCGTATCGTCGTCCGACCGGTCGTCATCATCGTCATCGCCGGTCGAACAACCGACGAGGAACAACGAGGTCAGCAACAGGAAAAGGATTGTCAATGACAATCCGGATCGCGCGGTCGCCACGAGGAAGCGTTTCATCGATTCACTCCTTTGCAATAGCCATCCGTCGACGCTGTTTCTCGATCACTTCGGTTTACCATTTACTGATTTGCAGTCGGACGATGAAAATCAAAAAACCGGCGGTGAGCGAGACGCCCGGTCGTTGACTGGGACGGCTTGCGGCAAACAAAAAACCGAATTTCCCAACCGGGTTACCATGGCGGGTAGAACCAACCATGCCGGTAAAACCGCGAGCGTGAGGAAAAATCCCATCAGCAATTGGCATAGCGGGCAGTTCGGATCAAACTGGCGACCTTGCGTCGCATAGTGATTGTGGACAAGTGACAGGCACACAATGGCGAGAAAGGCGATTGCCAGAATAATAAAAAAAGATTTCTTCGCCAGCGCAACCATTTTCATCGGCTGGAATTGTAAACACATTCCTTACTTTTTCATAGCCCATTCAAAATATTTTTTAAATCTCAATAGTAAATTTCTGATGAAATTATGGCCCTGTATCTAATCCTCTACTTCGTTGGTGTACTTCAAAATCGCGCCATGAATGCCGACAGCAAAAGCATTTCCGGTGAGGGTTCCCCCGACGGCTTGCAACCACCGCTCGGGAGCGTTGGTCTCGGAAACCTTCCAGGAGGTTCCATCGAAATGCAGAATCGCGCCATCGGAAACGACGAAAACATCCGAGGCCGAGCTGCCCCAAACACTGGTTTTCGCTGCGGCAGGCAAACCGGTCACTTCCGACCAGGCCGATCCGTCAAAATGAAGAAGAAGGTCGTAAGGAAGGGAACTGGTTGACCCGCCCGCCGCGTAGATATCGGTCGGCGACGATCCCCAAACCGACAGCAAGGCATGATCCGTGCCGCTCGCCATCGCCGCCCAATCCGCGCCATCGTAATGCAGAATGACTCCACCCTCGCCCACGGCGTACACGTCGGTGGAAGAAGATCCCCAAACGCTCAGCAGGTAAAGCTCGGGATGGCGCAACATCTCCTTCCAGTCCACACCGTCATAGTGCAAAATAACATGAGTGCCGACCGCAAAAATATCGGAAGAAGACGTTCCCCAGAGGGCCTGCAATGACAACTCCGGGCTGCTGGCCATGGTCGACCAGGTGTTGCCGTCGTAATGGAGAATCTCACTGCCGTTTGCGGTCGCTAAGGCATAGACATCGGAAGGCGACGTGCCCCAGATACTCAAAACCCAACCATCCGGCCGCTGAACGACCGACCAATGGGTACCGTCGAAATGCAGGATCACTCCGCCGGACTCTTCGATGAAATACATTCCCCCACCGACATACACATCGTCCGCCGAACTACCCCAGACCGCCTTGAGGTCGGTTATCGTCAGACTCTTGGAAATTTCTTCGACCGTCGATCCGTCGTAATGCAGGATCCGGTTTGGACGCACCATATCCGCGCAATCGCTACCGACCGCATAGACATCCGTCGGCGAGGACCCGCCGACTCCATTCAACCCGCCGTATTGTTGATCGGTCAATTCCGTCCAAGCGGGATTGTCGTAACGATAAAACAGGGAGTAGCAGGAGCCCCAGCCCATCGGCGACCCCAGGCACTCCATGCCGACGGCGAAGACCGCCTGGCCGGAGATATCTTTGATGTCTTCAATCGAGCCAAGGTATGAATCTGGCCACGACCATTCACCGTTCGTGTAATCGACAATCCCCCCACTTAAAGAATAATAAGGACCTTCATTGAATCCGACCAAAATGTTATCGGCTGCAGTTCCCTCGATGGTATGGAAGGAGGCCCAGGTGTTCTCCGAATTATGATACATCAGCGACCAAGTGAAACCGTCGAAGCGCAGCACGTCCGACCTGCCCACGGCATAAACCTCGGTCGGTGAATTGCCCCAGACATCCATGAGAAAGTGAATCCCGGCCACCCCCGGAATAATCGCCCAGGTCAAACCGTCGAAATGCAGAATCACATCTTCGTAATTCGTCAGGTCATACCCGACGACCCAGACATCCGCGGAGGAAAAACCATGAACGTCATTTAGCTGATAGCGTTCTTCGGCCACCACCGGCGCCCACTCGACGCCGTCGTAATGCACGACGGTCGTGCCGCCGACAGCGTAGATATCGGAAGAGGATAAACCCCAGACCGCGGTGAGTGGTTCGGTCGTATTACTGGCCAGCGCGGAAAAAATCACCCCATCGAAATGCAGAATGACGCCGCGGTCGCCGACGAAATACATATCCTCGGACGAAGTACCCCAAACTCCGGCCAACCAGCCGCCGACCGGCCAGGGATTTTGCCAACACCATCCTTCGGAATTGCAGACTGAATAATCGGCGAAATCATCGTTGTCGTCATTGTCGTCGTCATCATCGTCGTCGTCGGTATCATTGTTGTCGTTGTTGTCGTCATCATCATCTTGAGCCTGCCCCGAATCGGATTCGGAGTCGTCGTCGCCGCCCTGCTCGTCACCCGAACACGCAACGATAATCAAAACCCATAGCGCCAGCGTTGCCGCAAAGCCGACGAACGAAAACCTGATCTGCATTAAATTCCCCATTTAGCATCAATGACCGCCTTTTCAAAAAGACTTATGCAAGATGGCTCCATAAAGGCCGGCGACAAAAACATCATTGGTCGGCGTTCCGCTGACCCAACTCAACATGTTATCCGAAGCGCCCGTCTCGATCAGAGTCCAGGAATTGCCGTCAAAGTGCACTAACTCGTGATCGACGACAACGTATACATCCGTCGACGATCGTCCCCAGATGCTGGTAATCGTTCCATCCACCGGCAAGAACACCAGCGACCAGGAATTGCCGTCATAATGGCGCAAATCGCCGCCGCCCGCATAGATGTCGTCCGCCGCTGAACCCCAAACAGCATAGAAGGATTCCTCGGTCCCGCTATCCATCGCCGTGCATTGCACGCCGTCATAATGGTAGATCGAGCCGAAATATCCGATCGCGTACAAATCGGACCCGGATGTTCCCCAAATGCCGCTCAACCCTTCAGGCGATGGGCAAGCCAGCGTCGTCCAAACCGATCCGTTGTAACGATAAATCGCTTCTTCGTTGCCAATGAGATAAACCTCATCGGAGGACAGCCCCCAAATATATTTGGGTTCAGGCGGGATCTCGTTGGCCATGGACGTCCAGGAAACGCCGTCATAGTGAAAGATGACATCTTCATAAGGATAAAATCCATTATGGCCGATCGCAAAAACATCCGTGGGCGAAGATCCCCAGACGCTTGTCATAAAGTAGTCCGATTCGAGCTGTACCGACCAGATCGAGCCGTCATAATGGAGAATTTCCCCATACTGGCTCTGCGGGTCTAAAAACATCGAAGAGGTTCCGGTGACCGCGAACGCATCGGTACTGGAAGCCGCCCAAATACCTCTGATGGGAATCGGAGCGATATTCCTCGAAAATCGGGACCACTCCTCCCCGTCGTAGCGCAAGATCGTATGGGTGGTTTGTTCGGCATCGCGTGAGCCGATGGCGTAAACATTCTGTTCCGAGGTTCCCCAGATGGCGGTCAGGCCAGCCGACTCGAAGGGGGTTCTTGTCAACCAGGTCGAACCGTCATAGTGAAGAATGATCCCCCAACATTCGGCGCCGTCATGATGAAGCCGTGGGTAACAGGCGTATCCCGCCGCCCAGATGTTAGTCGCGGAGGAACCCCAGATGTCTAAAAGAATACCCGACGCGGTGTAGGTTTGGGACCAGGCCGATCCGTCGTATTGTTGAATAAAACCACTGGGAGCCCATCCATAACCGCCGCCGCCCACGCTAAAGACCTCCGTGGACGAATCGCCCCAAATGCCGGAAAAGAAAGCAATCATCGGTTCCGGCGCGTCCATGTCTGTCCAGGCCGTTCCGTCGTAATGCAGGATTTTCCACCCACCCGTAGCAAAAACATCGCTCGATGAAGTGCCCCAGACATCACTCAATGTAAGTCCGCTTGTTTCGGCGGATTCGACCAACCAGGAATCGCCGTTATAGTGAAGAATGGCGTCGACCGAATTTACCTCATCAACGCCTACCACGAAAACCTGGCCGTCGGGTGATCCCCAAATACCTCCCCAAGTGTATTGGTCGTTATTCAAAATGATCGACCAGGCATCGCCGTCGTAATGCAGGAGGACCGAACCGCCGGTCGCGTAAATGTCACTGGATGAGAAGCCCCAGACATTGCTCAGCGATACGGTCGTGCCGCTGTCCATCCTGGTGAAAACAGATCCGTCATAATGGAGGATGAGGCCCGCTTCCCCGACAAAAAAGAGGTCAGTCTCTGAAGAGCCCCAAACACCGCCCAACCAGTTGCCGACCGGCCAGGGATTTTCCCAACACCAACCGTCGGCATTGCAAACGTACTCCAAATCCAGATCGTCGTTATCGTCATTGTCGTCATTATCGTCGTTGTCGTCATCATCGTCGTCATCATCATCGTTGGTATCATTGTCGTCATTGTCGTCATTGTCGTTGTTATCATCGTCGGCGGAAGAGTGATCGTCGCCATCATTCGTTTGGTTGGTCGAGCAAGCTCCGACGATAAGCATTGCGAGGAAAAAGAAGAGAATAATCCTGAAGTGGTTCGTAACCAAACGTGTCGACCTTTTCATTTTTACGCCAATCAATAGGTGATGCATCAGTCCTGAACTATATATATAATAATATCGCATCCGCCGCCGATCCGTCAATGAAATTAATCGCCTGACCGGGACTTCGTCCCAAACAAGCAGACATCAGGATAATTCCTTGTATTGCAACGTTTTTTCTCAATTCCGCCCTGCAAATCGCACAAAAGTCTACTTGGCAGGGTAAAAAATCGTCCTTATACTGAAGACAGATCGTGTTATTTGAGCGAATCGCCCGACCGAAAGGAGAGAAAATAATGCTGCCTTTCAACAAGCGATTTCTCTGCCCGACGGACTTCAGCGACCCTTCCCTCAAAGCCATCGACGCCGCCGGTCAACTGGCCGCCCATTTTGCCGCCGAGCTGGTGCTGTTGCACGTCATCGTTCCCCTGCCGACGATTTCCGCGCCTTTGATGCCGCCGGCGACCGCCTCGATCCCCTACAACCTGAACGAGTATCTCGAGGAAATCGAAAAGACCGCCCGCGCCACGTTGGCGAAAATCGCCAAGGAACACCTGGCGCCGGAAATCCCGGTCGATTTGCTGGTGGTGCGGGGAAACGCCGCCGATGAAATCATCCGAATGACCGCCGAGGTCAAGGCCGATCTGATCGTCATCGCGACGCACGGTTGGACCGGCTGGCGACATTTGATCTTCGGCTCGGTGGCCGAAAAAGTGATCCGTTATGCCGAGATTCCGGTCCTGACGATCCGCTGCCGGGAAGACGGCAAATCGGGGAAAAATACCGGACTGGTCGGCGAATGTTCTTCCTGAACCGCCGATTTTCGTTAAAATAGGCGCCACACCGAACGTGAGGTTGGGAAATGAACCAGACCGGCTTGATTTATCGTTTTCTGGCCGTCGCCACATTGGTGGCGCTGGTCATCGGTTGCGCGGTGAAATCCGAAACGCTCAACTCGATGATCAACGCGGCCGAGGCATTGCAGGCAAAAGACTACAGCCGCTTTGCCGATTACGTGGACGTGGAAGCGATCATCGGCCAGGCCGTGGATCTGACCTTCGATGAAATGCAAAAGCACGCGAAAAAGAAATACGCGGGCTTGCTGGGCAACGTCGCGGATCTGGCTAAGCCGTTTGCCGTCACGCAGACGAAAAAACAATTCGCGAAAATGGTGGAAAACGGCGAGATTCTCAAAGCGGCGCCCGGGATCAGTCGGCTGCCCTCGAGCGAAGTCCTGCTCAACCTCGTGCAACTCTTCGGCGTGCCGAAAACCGATGATAAAAATTATAAAATTGTCGACGTCAAACAGACAAACGACAAAGAACGTCTTAAAATCAACGTACGGATGAAAGCCGGCGACCCTTGGTTGCCGCTGGACTTGGAGTCGGTAAAGGCCGGGGATCACTACCGCATCACGCGGATCGTTAATTTGGATCAGGTCTATAAGCAACTGCTGAAGAATCTGCCGCACTGAGAAAAAACGGAGCGGCCGGTTTTACGATAAGTCAATTTTTAGAAATCTATTCACCATTTGGCGATAATGGGCGGCAGTCGGCTTAACGGAGGACTTACTGGGAGGCTCGGTATGAGAAAAATATTGCTTCTGCTTCTGGCTCTTTCCGCGGCGATGGTCTTCGCCTGGGCTTGCAACAACGGCGACGACGATGACAACGACGACAACGACACATCGATTGACGACGACAACGACACCGCGGTCGACGACGATGATGACGATGACGACAACGATGACAACGACGACAACGACGACGACAACGATGACAACGATGACAATGACACTACACCCACGCCACCGGAGTATCCGAACAACCACGATGTCACCTGGAACTGCTACACCTGCCATGCCTCCGTTTTCATGGGCGTGACCACCAAGGAACCGCACAACCACGCGTATACCGCCCCTGGCCAGTGCGTCGGCTGCCACCAGGAAGGCGACTTCACCAATCCACCGTACGAGGGCGGCCATAACTGGAATCAGAATTGCCTGCTTTGCCATGCCGGCAAGCATGGAAAAACCTGGCAGAGCAAAAACGAATGCCTGGTTTGCCACGGCGAATAGTGAGCCTTTGACTTTTTCAACCAGAACCGTCCGGCGGGCATCGCCCGCCGGACTTGTTCTTAAGCAACCGGCATAAAAAAGGCTCCCCGGATCGGGGAGCCTGGGAAAGCAGCAAAAGGGTTCGTCCGGCGGTTTATTCCGTCTCGCCGCCCATTCCCTTGATTTTCTCATCAACCGGTTCCGGCGTCGGAATCGCGCCCGGCGGAATGTCGAAATCGTCGATTTCATAAGCCACGTACGGCGCCGATTGCAACAAACCATGGCCGATGGCGTGCAAATCGACCGTGCCGCCGCCGGGCAGATCTTGCTGCTTGTAGACTTCGACGTTTTCAGTGGCCAGTTGCTTCAGGCTCATATCCAGAAAAGTGAAGCTGACTTTGATATTGCGAATGGGTTTGTCCCATTGATTGATGATTTTGCCGTTGATCATGATATCGTTCTGGAAGGGCAATACTTCCACCGCCATATCCAACGGAATGAGGTTCAAACCATCGGCCGCGCTGACCCGCTCCAACTTGGTCATCACCTTCTTGCGGTCGACCCAGCCGGCCATGGTGTCGTTTTCGATGCGGATAAACCCGGGTACGCGTTTCGTTTCCAGGTAACGTTCGTCGCGCGAGGCGTGGCCCAATAGGGTGGCGACCGGGCTGGGTTCGTTGTATACCGGCACCTTGTCGACGACCGGATAAACGAACTTCACCACTTTCGGGATTTCCGGGATCTGTTGCATTTGAAAATAGCCTGACAGGCTGAGAATCAGCAGAATCAGAAACGAAACGACCAGGACGATCAGCAAAATGGCCCAGACGTAACCGGAACGCTTCAATCGAGCGATATCGTGCTCGATATCGAAGCCGTTTCCGCTGCCGTTTTGTCCTCCAGTGGGCCTATCCGGATTTCGAAGATTCGGTTCCATGCCCCCTCCCGCGAATCGTGGTTTCAAGTGCGCGTCTGTAAATAACGCTCCTTGTTGGCACGATAGTCCTTGACCTCTTGCAAAACGGTCCGGGCTTTGGCATCGGATGCCGCAGCGGCCTCCAACTCAACAATCAACCGATCCGCAAACGCCAGGTCTTCCTGAACCCGGGTGCGCAGACTTTCTAAAGCCTGATTGAAAACACCCGCCATATTCTGGAATTCGTCGCCATGGCGCAATTGGACTTTATGAGTGTAGTCGCCTTGATGAATGAATTGCAGATTCCTGCCGAAATTGACGATCGGCCCCATGATTTTATTGCTGTATCGCAGGCCCAGGAACGCCACCCCGATCATGATGAGAATCATCGCCAAAAGCAGATTGAGGAAAATGGCGACCAGGGAAAGTTGGCCGTCGTTCCCGGTGATCAGCGAGAGAACCAGAAAAACCAACATCCCGGCCAGAACAAAGCCGGTCAGCAGCAATAAAAGGTGAGTTTGGGCCGGGTTGCCTAAAAAAAGTTGTTTCCGCCGTTCCGTCCCGATCGGTTTTTGTTCGGCCATTGCCTTGTCCTCCATCCTTGTCAGGCTTGCCCGCCGGGCTACGCCCCACCACCATCCGAACGCAGAACCATCAAACGGTATTTGGAAAACGACACGCTGCCGACTTTCTCGCTGGCTACCGCCTGGCCCGCCGAATAGATGACTTGCATGATGATGTGATAGGGAACGTCTTGGTCGGCCAGGATGGTCAGATTGCCCTGGAATTTAAATTGTTCGTTGATTTGACTGAGTCTTCCTTGCTGCTCGGCCTCTTTCACCAAGGCTTTCTGTAGCGTCGGAATCAAATATTGGTTTTCTGAATCGACGTATTTTTCATCCACCGTTCCGTTGTGGATTTCCGCGACTTTTCTGGATTCGACGGTGATTTCGCCCTTGGAAATGAAGACCTTGACGGCTTCGACCGGGTTGATCTGAATGGTGGAGTACGGGAGGGTCATTTCCTGGGTCACGGTAACCGATTCGTTGGAGAAGGACACGCTTTTGAGAAGAAAGACGAGGATGATCGTCATCATGTCCATCATGGCCACGATGTTCAGGTAGGTGATTTCCTCGGAGGCCCGTTTGGCCTTGGTGACCTTGCGCCGCCGTTTACGCATCAGGGTAAGCGCATTGAAAAAAGCGTCGCCGTCGCCGGCTCGGCGTTCAACGTGGGTTTCGGATGTTCCGACCATGTTATTGCGCTCCGCGATTCGTCAAGACGCCCAATTTGACATTATCGAACAAAATCCGTTCGTTTTTGTTGCGCAATGTATCCATCGCTTTAACCAAGGTTTTGTACGGGACGTCTTTGTCTGCTGAAATGATGACCGCTCGTTCGTTCGGGTACGCATCCTTGATTTCGACCGCTTTCGCATTGAGCGTATCAAAATCATAATCACCGTTCGGCAACATGGGAATAGCCGGCAAAAGGCCGCCGATGCCCGCGAACGTAAAACCGGTATGCGTAATGAACAAAGTAAGCGTCAACTCCTTTTTTTCTTCCTCGGGAGTCTGTTCTTCCTGTTTTTGAGCATCACGGACTGCCTGCGATGCGGGCGGGAAAATGCTGAGAATGCCGAGCGGCAAAAACGCGGCAATCGTCACCAACATGAAAATGATGAGGTTCATCATCACGTCCAGGTAGGGGACGAGATTTAATTCTTCCAGCGCGTGATAGTCGCCGACTTTGCGCTTGGCGCGGCGTTCAAGTACCGCCGCGGCTTCGCGTTCTTCGGCTTCTTTCGATTTCGTGGGAACGCGCTTGGCCATTACGCAACCTCCTGTTCAGGTTTCCCTACGCCATGACCGCGATTGCGTCCCCCTACTTTTGTTCCGAACGCTTGCGCAAGACTAGGAAATTTTCGAGTGTAACGGCGCTGACTTCCAAATCGGCGACCAGCTTTTTGGCGGTACCGGCCAGGACTAGGTGGCCGATCATGCAGATGATCGCGATCGCCAGACCGACGGCGGTGTTATTGAGCGCTTCGGCAATGCCTCGGGCCAAAAACGCCGCTTTCTGTTCGGGGCTGACCGCCGCCAAGCCGCTGAAGGATTGAATCAGACCGAAGATGGTACCGATGAGGCCGATGAGCGTGGCGATGTTCGCCAACGCCCACAAATTGGAAACGCGTTTTTCCAACTGGGGTGTCACCCGCATCAACTCTTCATCGATCCCTGCGGAGATCTCCATCACGCTGGCGTTGGCGCGCGAAAGACCGGCGTTGCAAACCTGAGCGACCGCCGCTTTGGTGGTCTGGCAGATTTTCACCGCCCGATCCAACTCGCCTTTTCGCACCATTTTCAGCATCGAATCGACGAACGCATCGGCCTTGATTCGATATTGCACGAAAAGGGCGACGATGCGGTCGACGATCGTTGCGATAACGATGACAGAGACAAACAGGTTGATGTAGATTGGTATGCTGGCATGACGGAAAATATTCGCAAGGGCTTCCATTCTCTTCCTCTCCTGCAAAGAGCAATTCAATAACCCGTGTTTTCTACCTCAAGTAAATCCTCACTTGGCGCTGGGCTCCCCTCCAGCAGCTAACTTAAGCCGACCCCTTGCAGCAAGGATACGCCTTGCAGGGTTCGGATGATGATCCAATTTTATACGAAAAGCAAGAGGAATTCTATAATTCAAGACGATTTTTCGAATTTCCCCTCACTGCGCCACCTATTAAAAAGGAAGACTTTTCCGGATAGGAAAAGATACAATCATTCATCGCGATACGAATCTTCCTTCCTTGTCGAAATTTGCTCTCGATATTTACCCGGAGAAAAGCCGGCGTCAAGGCCATTAATTCGGCCGCTTTCCATTCATTCGATTCTTCTGTTTTGACAAATAATCATCCAAACGCGCCGAGTGTCGCGCGGAACCATTTGACCGGGCTCGTATCATGCAAAAAGCGCTTTCATTGAAATTTTAGACTACCACGCCTCCTGATTTTCGATCGGGACGGTGCCGCGCGGCCGCAAAACAGGCTTTTTGACCCCGGTGCTGACGAAACCATACCGAATGCGGTACCATAGCAATCCTGTCAACACAGAGGGGTCGGTCGATGAGGAAAAACATTCTCCTGCTCGCGCTCGTTTTCTTAACGTCTCTGTCGGCGATGATCGGCTGCAATGCCGACGATGACCCCGGATCAACTACAGGGCAGGCTAAGGCGGATGACGATGACGACAATGATACCGCCGATGATGATGACGACAATGATGACGACAATGACGACGATAATGACGATGACAATGACAGCGGCGACGATGATGACGACGATGACGACGACAACGATAACGACAACGACGACGATGACGACGACAACGACACCTCCCCCGTGCCGCCGACGCCGCAGATAACGGACGATCTCGGCCGCGAGGTCATCATCCACGGCGTCAATGTTTTCGGCTTGGAATTCGGCTCCTGGTGGGTCCAGCAGGAGGATTTCGACCGCATCGCCGGCTGGGGCTTCACCCACGTTCGGCTGCCGATCGCCTGGAAATATATGGAACCCGTCGAGGGCGAGTGGGATGACACTTATCTCATCGAACACGTGGCGCCGGTGCTGGACATGATCGAAAACGCCGGGCTGAAGGCGATCGTCGGCATGCATCAATGGCAGTTCTGTTCGACCTTCGGGGGCAACGGCGCGCCGGACTGGGCCTGCGCCGAAGGCTATTCGCCCGATCTGTTCGGGCTCATCCAATTCGCGGCCGATTTCTGGTCCCGCGACCTGGACGAGCATTGGGCGACGGCTTGGGAACTGGTGTGGGACACGGTCGGCGAACATCCAGCCATCTGGGGCTATGATCTGTTCAACGAGCCTTGGGGCGGAGTGCAAACCGCCTTCCCCGCCTTCGAGCGCGACACCCTGACTCCATTCTATCAGGATCTGATCGATCGGCTGCGCACCCGCGACACCGTGCGCTGGGCGCTGGTCGAGCCGGATTTGTTCAACACGATCCTGCCCTGCCAGCTTGAGCCGCTGGACGATTCGCGCGTCGTCTACGCGCCGCACATCTATTCGGGCGGCACGGCGCTGGACAGCATCGGTTACTGGGTCAACGAACAGTTCATCGATTGGGACAATCGCCGTTACGACAAAGACCGCG
This sequence comes from Myxococcales bacterium, assembly GCA_012517325.1. Lineage (NCBI taxonomy): Bacteria > Pseudomonadati > Myxococcota > Myxococcia > Myxococcales > Myxococcales bacterium. The sequence goes on from JAAYVF010000039.1 coordinate 21,426, forward strand.
ACCGGCTGGGGTGGCCGGTGCTGGTCGGCGAATACGGCATCACCTCCTGCGTCGAGGGCCCGGCGGAATGGACGCGCGATTCGGTTTCGGCGCACGATCGCTATACGATGAGCGAAACGGTGTGGGTCTATTCCAAGGACGACTGCGGCTGGGGCCTGCTCGACGCCGCGGGCAACGAAAAACCCTATTACCTGCCGTATCTCATCCGTCCCTATCCGCGCGCCGTGGCCGGACATATCGAATCGTACGACTTCGATTTCGACACCGGCGTGTTTGAACTGGTCTTCACCAATACCGCCGCGACCGGAGTGACCGAGATTTACGCCCCGGCGCGCCAATATCCCGGCGGATTCACGGTCGAATGCTCCGACCCGGCAGGCACCTGGTCATCCGAATACGACGACGAAACCCAGGTCGTTTCACTGCAAACCGATCCGGATTCGCCCAGCCACACGGTAACCGTCATGCCGGCCGCGCAACGCAACCGCTAAGCGGCGGGCGATCGGCGCCGGGCTTTCCGGCGTTGCATATTGCCTTTACAAAGTAATTTCGCTACAAAAGGAATAAATGGGATGGATATCCATATCCGATTAACCGAACAATCAAGGAGGACAAGATGGCTCGACTATCGTTTCGACATTCGCTCCGCCTGACGCTCGCGTTTTTCCTGTTCATGCTTGTTTGCGCCTGCGGCGGCGGCGGCGATGACGACGATTCCGGTGGCGCCGCCGATGACGATGACGATAACGACGACGACAACGACGACACCACGCCGGCCACCAATTGCACGATCGATGGAACGCCTTACGTCGACGGAGCCGTCTTCCCCGATAACAACTGCCTGATCTGCGATGCCGCCGCCAATCCCACCGGCTGGTCGTTCAACGACGGCGCGACTTGCGACGACGGCGAATTCTGCAACGGCGCCGATACCTGCGGCGCCGGCGCCTGCCAGGAACACGCCGGCGATCCTTGCGACCTCGACCAGGTCTGCAATGAAAGCGAGGATTCCTGCGATCCTTCCGGTGATGACGACGACGACGATGACGACGACGATGACGACGACAATGACGACAACGACGACAACGATGACAACGACGACAACGATGATAACGACAACGACACGACGCCCGACGAACCGGAGGGCGTTTACGTCTTCGGACAAGTGACCGTCAACGGTACCGACGTGTTCACCGCTTTCGCGGACCTCTATTACGTAAGTGTCACGATCTATTACCGCGACCGTTCCTCCGGCTTGCCGTACGAAGCCCTGGTCGACGAGGACGGCGGCTATCGCCTGCCTTACGTGCCGGTCGGCGATTACGACGTGATCGTTCGCCTGGATATGACCGACGACGACCCGGAAATGGAAGCGGTGTTCATCGATCCGTTGGCGATCGAAAACGTCAACGTCCCGGCCGGCGGACTCGAACAGGATATCGATCTGACCTTCCACACGATGGACGGCGCGATCACCGACCCGGACGGCGATCCGTTGGACGACGTCGTGCTGGCGGTGCAGACGCCGACCACCACCGCTTCGACCGAGTGGCAGGTCGGCGTGGTGCTGGTCAACGCGACCGATACCTATTCGATCCTGCTGCCCGAATACGGCGCCTATTCGCTCACCTGGTATCCACCCCAGGATCTGGGCCTGGCGCAAGCCACCGAAACCGGCGTGGCCCTGACCGGCGACCTGACCCACGATTTCCAATTCCCCGGCTACGTGTCGACCGCCTACTGCCGCTTCACGAACGACGGCAGCAACATCGGCAACGATTGGGGCTGGTCGATGGAAGCGGAGATGGTTTTCTCGGATGGCGTGGATCTCTACCAAAAGGAAATGCCGGACGGATACAGCTACTTCTATTTTGACGCGCCGGACGGCGATTACGATCTGACCGTCGACCTGATCGCCGACGCCTACAGCTCCTATCAGTTCACCCATTACTACAGCGACGAATTGCAGGTCACGGTCAGCGGAACGACGCCCATCGACATCGAAATCCCCCTGGCCGTCGTGAGCGGCACGATCACCGACGGCAACGGCGATCCCTATCCCGACGTTTACATTTACGCCGAAAAAGGCTCCTTCCCCGTCGGCAAGGGCGCAAAAACCGGCGAGGCGGTCTACGCCTATCAGTTGACCGACGAAAACGGTGAATACACGCTGAATCTCCCGCTGGGCGATTACCTGATCCGCTACGAGCCGACCGACGATTCGATGATGGAATACGAAAGCGGCGTCACCGTCGCGGGCGATCTGACCCACGACTTCCAACTGGGCTTTCCGCCGACCAACATCACCGGCCACTTCACGATCAACGGCCAGTCGCCGATGGTATATTTCGGTTCGTTCCTGACCTTCGGCGACATCACCGCGGTCGACGAGAACGGCCAGGGATACTACGGCGAGATGGCCGCCAACGGCTCGTACACGATCCCGGTGGCCGACGGCATGACCTACGAGATCAACATCGAAATCATGTCGATCATCAGCATCACCAGCTTCGTGGAATATTACGTGGCCGACGTGGGCGACGTCGTCGTTCCATCCAAGGACGTGCCCCAGGATTTCGATCTGGTCATGCACAAATTGTCGGGCCACGTTTACCAACCGGGAGGTGTGCTCCCGGCGCTCGGCGCGCAAATCGCCGCTTCCTACAGCCTCGACGATTTGAAGGGCGAGAAGCTTTACGAGGACTTTTATTTCGGCTCGGTCGGCGTCATGACGGCCACCGGCGAATACGAGATCGCCCTACCCGAGGGCATGCTCCAATTCGTCTTCACCGACTATGACGGCCACTCCGAATTCCTCAACAACGTGGAAATCACCGCCGACGACGTGCTCGATTTCGTTTTCGCCTGGGGGCTCTAGTTCTTTTTAATGACCGGCAGACAAAAAAACGCCGCGCGGTTCATCGATCCGCGCGGCGTTTTTCTTGCGGTTTAGAAAAGATTGCCCTGCAAGGTTTCACGCGAGACGGGCGGTTTTTTCACGGCCGGCGCCTTCAGCACATTGGCAAAAACCGCCTGCAGGCAGTTTTCGATCCGCGGGCGCAGGGCCGCCGCATCCGCCACCGGCCAATCGGGATCGGGAAAATAGAACGAATGGAGAAACTTGGCGCAAACCATCTCGGCCAGGGAACGCACCGCTTCGGCCGTGACTTTCGGCTTGAGCTCGCCCCGCTCCTGGGCAGCGGCGATTTGCGCGGCGAGCGTTTCGCCGGGAAGCAGGCACGCGATCAATTTTCCCCTTCCCGGCAATTGATCCTGGAACAGGTGCCGCAGGAAAAAGCGGCCCGTATCCGACCGATCATCCAATAGAAAGTCGCGCTGAAAAACCAATTCAGTCGCCAGGAACTCGCGCAGGTCGGCGAACGGCCGCTCGCCGATCCGCCGTTGCCGTTCGTCCTTCCAGGCCGCAACCGAGCGATCGATCAATTCCCGGAGCAGTTCCTCCTTGGTCGGGAAATAGCGATACATCAAACCGGCGGCCATCCCGGCGCGGCGGGCGATATCGCGCGTCGAGGCGGCGAAATAGCCTTGTGCGGCGAATTCGGCCAAAGCGGTGGCGAGAATCTTCCGCCGGGTGTTTTCCCGCTGGGCTTGTGAATCGCGGCCGGGTCGTGTTCCGGTATCGTTGGAATCGGGCGACATAAACAGAACCTCGATTGGTGAGCGTTTGCTCAATTTATATTCCGCCCCACCGTGACTGGCAAGTTGAAATCAGGTCGGTTTCACCTGATTCGGATAAGTGGCCCCGTCATCCACCAATCCACCCACTGGGAAAGTGCAGTAAATTGATAAAATCAATTCCATCCCTGAAAGTATTTGACCATCGTGCCAAAATTCATTATTCTTTTAACCATCGCAGGCTGACGGGAGATTACGATGAGGATTAGCTCCTATTGGCTTTTCCTTTTCTCTCTACTGGTCTTCGTTCCCGGCATTTCTTCCTGCGACAGCACCCAAAATGACGACGACTCCGCCGGTGATGATGACACCACACCGGGACAATATCCGAATGACGACGACGATGGCCCCGACGACGACAGCGCCGGAGACGACGACGATAACGATGATGACGATAACGACAATGACGACAACGATGACAACGACGACAACGATGATTCCGCCGCATGGACCTGCACGACGGTTTACGAAACGCTTTACCTGGCTTGCGGCCGCGTCGTCTACAACGGCGAAGCGACCGTTCCGCTCGAAACGGCCGTCGCCGCTTGCGAATCCGGTCTCGAAGGTTTGGGTCTCGATGGCGCGACGGCCGGTTGCATTATGAACAACGCACCCGATTGCGAAAACATCACCAACTGTCTCTACGGTTCCACGGTCGATGACGACATGGACGAGGCTCCGTTATCCATCGAAAAAGTCGAGGGTGGTCCGCCGGGCCGAACCGGCGCGGCGATCGTGCTCGACGATGCGGACGCCCCGATTATCGCCGCCGTCAGCGGTCGCGATTTCAATTTGTATCAATCCGGCGCCGCGACCTGGACCAGCTCGCGTCTCGCGCCGCTGGTCGATTACCCGGCCCTGGCCCGCGGTCCGGACGGGCGGTTGCACGCGCTGTTCGTCGATCTGCCCGCACGGCGGATCGTCCACGGCGTTCAAACCCTCGCCGGTTGGGAATTTGATATCGTTGACGATCAACCGTTGCTGGATTACGCGTTTTGCCGCCTGACGATCGACAATGACGGTTTTGTGCATGCCGTGTTCTTCGCCACCGATCCCGAATACGACGCTTACAGCACTTTTTATGCGACCAACCGAAGCGGCTCCTGGGTGACCGATGAAATCGGCGGTGGGCTCTATTCCTTCACCTACCTGGCGCCGCGGCTGGCGGTGGACGACGAGGGCAAGGCGTACATCGTTTTCGCGCAATTGGGATCGGCGCCGATGTATACCAACTACTACAATATGCTTTACCTGATAACGAACCGTTCCGGCGAATGGGATTTTGAGTATATCGCGGTGGGTCCCTGCTACCAAGGCACCCATTATTCTTACGATACCGCCTTTTCCTCCGGACCGATCGCGATCCGGCCGAACGGCGATCTGGTTGTTTTAACCTCCTATTCCTATACCACTATGCAGGATGGCTACGTCACCACGGACATCGATCAAGTGCGCCTTTACACGCGCGATGCCGGCACCGGCGAATGGTCCTTCGAAGGCCTGCTGGGAACGTCCGCCATCACCCTCGACCGTGCCATACAACTGGATTCGGCCGGCGAACCACGGCTTCTTTTCTCCGACCGGGACAACGCCACGTATTACGGGTTCCTGACGGAAGACCGTTGGGAATTTGAAACCCTTCCCGGCGATCCGTGTGATCAACTCGATCTGGCGCTGACCGGCGCCGACGAACCGCGAGTCGCTTGCTACCGCGAAGCGGACACCACCCTTCATTACTTGACGACGACGACGAAGGGCTGGGCCGACGAAGCGATCGATTCGCAACCCTTCATCCCCTATTCCAGTGACTTTTACGCTACCGCCGCCGATTGGTCGGCGAGCAACGGCGGCGCCGTGGCCTACTGGCATGATGCCGACAATATCCAGACGTACGTGGCCGAGAATTCAGCCGGCGCCTGGCAGGCGAGCGCCGTGCCGAATGCCGGCAATACCAAGGGCCAACCGGCGCTGGCCTACGACAGCGCGGGCGGTTTGCACCTCGCCTACCTGGAAACAGACGAACTCAGCGTCACCCGGCTCGTCTATGCCGTGCCCGTCGGCGACCAGTGGCAATTCACGGTCGTGGCGGCGGAAAACGTCGACCGTTACAACCAGCCCACGCTGGCCCTCGACGGCGCCGACCAACCGCATTTGATTTATATTGACCCGGACGATCATTTGCGCCATGCCTGGCGCGGCGGAGATGATTGGGACGATCGGCGCATCATCTGGACGACGGAAAACGCCGGCGATCCCGCCTTGACGGCCGCCCCGGATGGATTGTTGCATCTTTGCTATACTGATCAAACTGCCGTCTATTACGCGACGAACGAGACCGCCTGGTTACAAGCCGAAACGGCATCGGATCCGAACGCGGGCTCAAGCAGCACCTGTTCTATCGCCGTCAGCGAGGAGGGAATCGTCTATATCGCATATCTGGATTACGGCGAAGGCGACGTACGGCTGGCCGCCCGCTATCAAGGTGTTTGGAACCACACCCGGATCGCATCCTACACCGGCTCGAATTATTTCAATTATTCCTTCATTGCCGCAGCCGGTAATGGGCGGCTTCATCTTTCCTACCTGGATCGGATGAACGGCGGCGACTACAACTACCTTTACGTCCTGATCCATTACACCAACGCGGACGGTGCCTGGCGCGAATCGATCATCGACTACCCGACCAATTTCAATTTCCTGAATCGTTCACCGGTCATGACCATGGATGAAACCGGCCGGCCGCACTGGTTCTATCAAGGCTACGGCGCCGTCTGGCATGCCACATTTGATGAATGATCGGGACGATTGAAGTTAGCTGATAAAAAACGCAGGCCGAGATGGGGAATGATCGGAAAAATCCTTGATGAGGTCTCCGATGAAAACATTGATCGGCTTGTTTCTCCTTTTTTCCTGCGTCGCTCTGCTGGGAGCATGCAATTCAGATGACAACCATTCAGGACAAGATGAATCCTTCTCGGCGATCGATGACGATGATGACGACGACAATGACGACAACGATGATCTAGTAGACGACGATGACGACGATGACGACAACAATGACGACAACGATGATCTAGCAGACGACGATGACGATGATGACGACGATGATGACGACGACGACAACGACGACAACGATGATAATGACGATAACGATGATAACGACGACGATGACAACAACGACGACAACGACGATGATGACAATGACGACAGCACGCCGGTTTGGTGCAGAACCGATCTAGACTGCCGGACCAAGACTTACGATCATGCCGCCGGAACTATCGAAACCGTCCTGGACGAAGAGTGCGACAACCAGCCGGAAGAGTGCGGTTTCGATCAGCTCAATGAAAACGGCAAAAGTCAACTTTATCGCGAGGCGGATAACTGTAGCGGGACGCCGGACGACTACTGCCGATCGACCCATTACAATCACTCCGGCCAGGCTGTTTACGTTATTTCCGCCAATTCCTGTGAGTTGGGCAACGCCGGCTGCACTTCCTACTACTACGATGAAGCCGGCCATCAAACCTGGGCGTATTCTCGCGGCTGCGCTTCGGGCTTGGATTACACCGCCACCCACCATCAATACGATAGCCGGGGGAGGCTCATTTTAGAGGAGTACAGCTACTATCCGCATCTCGGCCCGCCCGAATATTACACCTGCGAAACGACGACCTACCACGACGGACCGGATTACTCTCGCTGGGAATGGGATGAAAACTGCGATGGATTGCTCGAAGAATGCGGCATCGGCTTTTTCGATGAAAACGGCTGGACCACCCGGATCGAATGGGACACCGATTGCGACGGCCACGCGGACGTTTGCGACGACCTTTTAAACGACAGTCACGGTTGGGTGGTCAAAGAAGACTACGATACGCTTTGCGACGGCATTTACGACACCTGCATCGAATATACCTACGATACCGACGGCCATCAGCTGACCTATCGCCGCGACAACGGTTGCGACGATGAACCCGAGTCTTGCCAGGAAAGCACCTACAATGAGGCAGGCCAACGGCTGACCTACCGCAACGATCCGCTTTGCGACGGCACCTATACCAATTGCGTGTTCTGGACCTATGACGAACAAGGCCGGCAAACCGCCTACGAATACGAAGTCGGCGATTGCGACGGTGTTCCCGAAAGTTGCAGTTACACCACCTATATCGACCTCAATGTCGAATCGAACGAGTCCGCGAAAAAATCACCCTCGCCGATCGCAGCCAAACCGGTAGTGGTTCCGCCCAATCGAAGCACGTCCGTGGAAGCGGATGCCTGCACCGAGGAACTGACTTGCTGGCACTACAGCACCGATCCCACCGGTCGCGAACATCAAGGCCGCCGAGACGACGACTGTGACGGCACGGCCGACTATTGCGATAAAACCGTGACCGACGAGGCGGGACGACGCTACGAATCATGGGTCGATCATGACTGCAACGGTGTTCCCGACGGCTCCTGCGAACAATACGGTTATGATCGGCAAGGCCGGCAGATCACGCGGCTGACCAGCGACACCTGCGATCCGAACGATTATTATTATGGAACCTACAGCGTCCGCCTCGACGACCTCAATCTGGATTGGGGCATTTACAATGACACCTGGCCGGATTACGGGGTCAACTTCGCGATCTCGACGCTGACGGACGACGAAGGCCGGCTTCAACTGACGGAAGCCTATGCTCATTACAGCGACATTTATGGCTTCTTTTACTCCATCACCTACGAATACGACGACCTGAACAACACCGTTTATATTCTGCAAGACCACATCAGCGGGTTGTTCGAGGACATGTGCGAGATGCAGCAACTCGATGAGAACGGATTCATCATCGAAGTCACGCATTCCTCCAATTGCAGCTTTGGCCCCGACTACTGCACCACGTTTACGCGAGACGAGTTCGGCAACTCCCTGACCGAAAACATCGACCTCTTGTGCGACGGCACGTTGGATTCATGCCTGACCAGAAACTACAACGAGAATGGCTTGATTCTGAGCGAGGATTTCGATGCCGGCTGCGTCGGCAGTCCGGATTCCTGTCGCCGGTGGCAATACGATGATCAGGGGCGAATGATCGCTTACGAGTACGACGAGACCTGCGACGGAATTCCCGATCAATGCACGTATTACGATTGGGGCACTCGTTAGCCGACCGCCGTCGGACGCGGATTATTCCGGCAGGGCGGCGGCGACGACGCGATTCCGGCCTTGCTTCTTGGCGTCGTACAACGCTCGATCCGCGTCGCGAACCAACATATCCACCCCGGAAGGATCGGGAAAAGAAGTGATGCCGATGCTGACCGTTTGCACGATTTCGTGCGCCGAGCATTTGCAGTAGGCGCACGCTTCGCGCACCTGTTCCGCCACCTCCTGGGCCTTGAACACCGGACATCCCGGCATGAGAACGCAAAATTCCTCGCCGCCGTATCGGCAGGGCAGATCCACCAGGCGGACGTTGCTCTTGATCAAGCGGGCGATTTCGCGCAAGACCAGATCCCCGGTTTCGTGGCCGTAGGTGTCGTTGACCTGTTTGAAATGGTCCAGGTCGATCAACATCAGACTGAACGGCTCGCCACGCCGCCGCGCCTGATCGATCAGGGTATCCAACTGCGAATCGAAATAGCGCCGGCTCAACAATCCCGTCAGCGAATCGTGATAGGCCAGTTCTTCCAGGATATGGGTTTTGTGGCCGATTTCTTCCAGGAGCTGCTTCACCTTGAGCAAACTTTTCATCCGCACCTGGAATTCCTCGCGGCCAAACGGCTTGACCAGGTAATCGTTGGCGCCGCTGCTCAGGCACGAGAGGATGCCGCGGCGCTGCCCTTCCTTGGCGATGACAACGATCGGCAGCGCTTCGAACAGCACATCCCGGCGCAGTTTTTCGATCAACGCGGGCCCGTCGATCTGTTTCGTCGTCAGATCGAGGGCAATGATGTCCGGGATCGTCACCGACAAGTGTACCTGGAACTCCTCGACTGTTTTGCACAGGTTCATCCCGAGGCCTTGTTCCGAGAGAAGCTTACCGAGAATGGAGGCGGTGATCGGGTCGTCCTCCAGGACGATGGCGCTGCGGCGGCGCGCGTGCCGATGCTGCACGACGATTTTACCGACGAGCCGCGACAGTTCGTCCCGATTGACCGGCTTGCGCAAATAGTCCACCGCACCGACCGAAAATCCATGCGGCAGGGAATCGTCGTCCTGCTGGCCGCCGATCAGAATGATCGGCAGTTGCCGGGTTTTGGATTGGGCGGCCAATTCCTCGCCCAATCGCAAGCCGGAGTGACCCGGCATTTCGATATCCACCAACAACAAATCCGGCGAATTTTCCAGAATCAATCCGTGGCCGCGTTCGGTGTTATCGGCCGTCAGCACCGTGAATCCCATCCCGTGCAACTCGCGCTCGAGAAAAGCGCGAACGGTGATGCTGTCGCTGACGATGATCACCAGCGGAAACTCGCGGCGGGCGATTAACTTCTTGTGCTGAAACTGATTGAGCACATCCAGGACTTGTTCGGGAGTGAACGGTTTGACCAGAATGCCGTCGATCGAATTGTACTCCCAAAAATTTCGGATCTCGCGATCGTCCAGCGAAGTGGCGACGATAACGGAGATCTGCGACAAACCGGGTGTCGCCTTGATCCGGGCGATGACCTCCCGCGGATTGAAATCGTGCGGAACGCCGGGGCCGATTAAAAAATCGGGGGTAAAAGCAATCAACTCATTGATATCGGCCGGGGTGCCGGAAAAAAACCGGACTTGATAGTCGCTGTCCTTGAAGCATTGCTTCCACATGGAAACCATGAAGGAAGAGCTTTCGATAATCGCTACTTTCATCCGGTAGTCTCAACGACCTGTTAATTTTTCACGCCGCGCACCATACGGGAAGTTTTCAGCGAACAAGTCCCACTTTGTTCATTGATCGGCAGGGTCGCGACAAACCCTAATAAAAACAATGAAAAATTTTGCTTTGACGAGACATCGCTGTGGACCAGGATGAGCGCGAAAACATTCACAGCGGTTTCAGAATGGATGGCCGGTCGACCGCTACAGGAATGCCGAAAATCATGAGCGGACGCTCACGGTCTGAACGGGTCACCTCCGGTCGTGATGCGCACCACGACCGTCCCGCTAAAATCGGCGATAAATCATTCGCTAAATATTCATTTATTATCAAATAGATATATTGCATTTGCTAAAGCTTAACTTCATGTCCGATGACGGCGTTTTTCCACTAGTCCGTCGGCGTCGAACGCCCCAGAATCGCATCGGCCACTTTGTAGCCCAGGCAATAAATGATGAACGCGCAGTTAGCCAAGAGCGGCGCCGGAAAGATGCTGCCGTCAGCGATCCAGACATTATCCATATCCCAGACGCGACCGTTCGGATCCACGACCGAGGTTTTCGGATCCAGGCCCATGCGGCAGGTGCCGGTCTTGTGAACCACGTCGATACCGCCGGTAAACATTTGCGTGGCGTCGGCGCCGGCGTTGATCTGAATTTCCTTCGCGACCTTGACCGCCGTTTCCAGCCATTCCAATTCCTGCGTGTTCGGCTCGAAGACTACGTTGGGCAACGGGTCGCCGTATTTGTTCTTCTTCGTCGCGTGCGGCAGCACGGAATTCTCGGTGAAGCCCTGGTCGTAACTACGCACCAGCGGCGCCGAGCAGATGACCTTGCTGTAATTCCGCATGAACCGCTTGAACTTGAGGCCCAGCAGATCGTAGAGGTCTTTTTTCTCCATGACCTCGACCATGCCGCCCATGTAGGTCGGCGGCGCGGCCATGTTGAACTCGAGCAGATAGCCGGCGTCATAATTCTGGTACAGATCGTTCAGTTCGACGACCTGCCCCTGATAGGTGCGCACGTCGTCGCGGGCGAGCACGGCGTAGGTGGCGCGGAAGAAGTGACCGCGCAGGTTCTTGCCCACCTGCCCCGACGAATTGGCCAGCACCTCGCCGTTGCGGCCCGACCAGTGCAGCAGCATTGGGGTGATCATCGAGCCGCTCGACAGGATGTAGTTGTCGGCCGAAATCTCGTGCTCCTCGGTGTATTCCATGCCGATGCCGGTCGGGATGCGCTTCAGATACGAGATGCTTTCGATGCGCGTGCCGGCCGCGTTGGTGTTCAGCCGGCGCACCCAGCAGTTTTCGCGGACTTCGGCGCCGTACCACTTCGCCTTGGGCAGCGGCACCGTCAGGGCGTTGGCCTTGGCGTTGTAACGGCAGCCGAGGATGCAGCATTTGCACTGCCGGCAACGCCCGTGATAGACGCCGTACTCGAAATACGGTTCGCGGTTGAAGGCCGATTGGATCGGGCCGAGGATGCCGCCCGCCGCCTCGTTGACGACCTGGGCGTAATGGCTCAGTTCCTCGATCGGCCAGCGCGACACGTGAAAGCGCTTTTTCGTCAGATCGATGTACGGCTGAAATTCGTTCCTGGTGAACGGCCAGTAACCGGAATCGAAGTCGCGCGGAATCGATTCCTCGAGCACGCCGCCGTAAGCGGTCGTGCCGCCGCCCGCGCATTCGCCCATGTCCGTCCGCCAGACCCGCCCGGCGTATTCCTCGTGCCAGAACAAACCGTCGGCGACGGTGTCGAGGAACTTCTGGCGATCGGCGAAGTGATTGGGCGAACCGTAGGTAATGTCCAGGTCCTTGCCCGCTTCGAGAAACACGACCTTGTACCCGGCCTGGGCCAGTTCGCCGCCGACCGTGGCGCCGCCGGCGCCCGCTCCCACGATGACGAAATCCACGTGCTCTCTTTTCATTTGCGCAACCCCTTCTTCAGGCGGACCGGGAACATTTTCGCGTCCGGATAGCCCTCGCAAGGCAGGTGGAACGTGCCGTCCGGATCTTCCGGATCGAACCAGTTCATCGACTCGAAAAGCTCCAGCGACAGATCGGGGTCTTCCACTTCATACGTGCCGATCATCGAAACCGTGAGAATGCCCGACAGCATCTGGTTGATCAGGTAGCTCTGATCGTCGCGTTCGGCGATCCACTGGTGCAGCGCCGCCATCTTTTCCTCGTCGGTGCACTGGATGAACTTCTTGCCCGCTGTCTGCTTGGCATAGCGATTGAGGTAGAGCACCGCCATCATCTGGCCCATGCTGCCCATCGTCGCCGCCAGCACCCAGTCGCCGCCGTAGTCGGAGCCCTTGAAGTCGCCCGGGATCTCCGGATCGGGCGGCACGATGATGTCCACCACCGCGGTGATTTCCGGCGCCGGCGCCGGCCCGTCCTTGCGCCGCGGGTCGCCCGGCATCCAACCGTCCAGTTCATCGGCGAAGGCCTTGCCTTTCAGGCCCGCCGTATTCGCCAACAAGGCGGAAAACATCATGGCCGTCGATGTAAACAGAAACTCTCGCCGGTTCATGGTCGTTCCTTTGCGTTAGTGTTTTTTCTTGGCGGGCAGATCGATGACGCCGTTGATGTGCGTACCCGCTTCCAGAATGTTGCGCTGCGCGTCGACCGAGGTCGGGTGGCAGGCGGCGCAATTGGCGTCGGCGTTGCCCTCGGGATCGGTCAAGCGGTGGCAGGCGCCACATTGGGAAGCCTTGCCGCCCGTCTCGCCCCACACCGGCTCTTTGTACGTGCCGCCCTGCAGCGTCGCGCCGTGGCAGTAAACGCCGGAGCATTTCGTGCCGTCCCAGACCGGCTTGGCGCCGTTGATCGTGGCGAGATTGGCGAAGGTGACTTCCACCTTGCCGTCGCCGTCGATGTGCCCGGTTTCCCAGACCTCCAACGGCACGACGTGGCAGTTCGAGCAGTTCACCCGATGCGCCGGGATCGGATCGTCGCGCATCGCGGCGTGCGAACCGACGCCTCGCTTGTCCGCGCCGCATTCTCCCTTGAGATTCTGCGGCGGCGAAGTGCCGAGGTTCCAGCCGTGGCAGGACGTGCAACCGACCGCGTATTCCACTTCGCCGTCCTGATGCAGGGACGGTTGAATGAACGAGTAATCCGCCGCGATGACCGCGCCGTGGCAGCGGTAGCAGCGCGCGTTTTCAGGGTGGCGCATGGTTTTGGGTGGCATGTCGTGGCAGTTCGTGCAGCCGGACGGGATTTCGTAGATCGGATAGCCGCAATCGTCCACTGTGGCCGGGCTGGTGTCGTTGTCGTCATCGTCATCGCCCGCGCTGTCGTCATCGCCGCTGGAACCGTTCGAATGGCAACCGGCCGCGAAAACGGCGGCAAAGGCGAGAAGAACCAAAAGCCAAAATAGACGGGCACGATACAAGATTCGCAGTTGTCTACGCATGGGCAGTCTCGCTCTAATATAAAATGACGTTGCTCTTCATCGGCACCTTAATTTTATCGCGCGCCCCGTTCCGGTTCCGGAAACGAAAAGCGGACGGGATTAGAAGACCATTAGTCGATAATTGCCTCGAGAGTCAAGCGAAGATCGGTATCCATTGCAGAAACCGGACGGAAAACCGCGGTCAATCGACGAGGGCCGCCAGCACCTGGTCGAGGTGGCCGTCCACTTTAACCTTGCGGAATTCGCGCACCAGGACACCTTGCTCGTCGATGAGGAAGGTCGACCGCTCGATGCCCATTTTTTTCTTGCCGTACATCGTCTTTTCTTTCCAGACACCGTAAAGGCGGGCGACGACTTTGTCTTCGTCGCAGAGCAGGGCAAACGGCAGTCCGTACTTGGCGATGAATTTTTGGTGGCTGACCGCGCCGTCGGGACTGACGCCGACGATCACCGCGTTGGCCCGGGCCAGCCGTTTCGCCTCGTCGCGGAACGCGCAGGCTTCCCGGGTGCAGCCGGAAGTGTTGTCCTTCGGATAAAAGTACAAAACGACCTTCCGGCCGCGAAAATCGACGAGCGACACCGGCCGCTCGTTCGCGTCCGGCAAAGTAAACTCCGGCGCCGGGCGCCCGATCGTCGGTACGGCCATGTCAGATCTCCTCACGGTAGTTCGGATCGGCAATCATCTTCCGGCCCAGTTCCCGCGCATCGGCCATCGCCGTGGGGTGCAGCGCGATGTCGCCCAGGTGGTCGACGCGCCGGTAATAACGATTGGCCGCCAGTTCGGTGTAAAAGGACTTCATCCAGTAGCGGACGATCAACTGCATGCCCTCGAACAGCCGCGGGCCGTGCGTCGCCGCCACGCCGAACAACACTCCCCGCCCCTTGCGCCGCGGCTGATGCAGAATTTCCTTCCGGGCCCACAGCGCCTGTGTGCGGTCGATCAGCAGCTTGGCATGGGAAGTGACCGAGTAAAAATAGACCGGCGTGGACAACGCCACCAGGTCGGCCCGCCAGAGTTTTTCGATGAGCAGCGCGGCGTCGTCGCGAAAAACGCAGATGCCGTTGGCGAAGCATTTCTCGCACCCGTTGCAAAGATGGATCGACTGCTCGGCCAGGCGGATTTTTTCCGTTTCCGCTCCCGCCTCCTGCGCTCCGGCCAGAAAGGCGTCCAACAGCTTGTCGCTGTTGCCGCCGACGCGCGGGCTGGCGGCCAGACCGATAATCGATAATTCTCTGGGTAACGGCAGATTCATGTGGCTTTCAAGATAACCCAGCCAGACGCCGGGTCAACCCGGCCAGCGGTCGGCGAAAGCGACCCTTGCCAGCCTCGGCGACACGTGATAACTCAGATCAACTTACGAATCCGCGCTGATTAATGAAATTCGGATGGTTCGATGACCGGTATCCTGATTACCAATAGCCCTGCAATGGCCATCACCCTTTGCGTGCTGACCGCTCTGGCGGTCGTGGCGCGCCATTACCTGATCAAGGCCGGCAAACGGCGCTGGCCGGTGACCGTCGCGCTTTTCATCCTGGCGGTCCTGGCTTACCTCGACTTCGCGCATGCGCGGGTCATGGCCTCATTCGTGCCGGCGCGCAAAGGCGCCTACCACTACTTCATGGGCGCCAAGTACTTCAAGGAAGTCGGGCAATTCAACCTGTACCGCTTCACCCTGCTGGCCGACAAGGAAACCAAAATCGACCGCCTGAAAAAGATCAAGAAGGTGCGCAACCAGCAGGATTACGAGCTGATGCGGGCTTCCCAGGCCCTGAAGCTGGCGATCGAGGAACGGCCGAAGGCGTTCAGCGACGAGCGCTGGGCCGAGTTCAAGCGCGATTGGGTCGCCATGAGCCGCGATCTCCCTCCCGCCGTCTGGGAGCGCATGCTGCAGGATCGCGGCTTCAACCCGCCGCCGTTTTGGTCCTTCATTCCGGGCACGGTCGCGCAATTCATCGACATTTCCAACAATCAGGTGTTCATGTGGGCGATGCACATCGACATGATCGTCTTCGCGCTCGCGGTCGTCGTTGTCGGTTTGTGCTGCGGGCTCGACGCCGCCCTGCTGGTGTTTTTATACGTGGTCCTGGCCTGGTTTTACGAAAGCAAGTTCATCGGCACCTATTTCCAATTTTTCTGGCTGGCCGGTCTGATCGTCGGCATGTCGCTGCTGCGCCGCGGCTTCGGCAAGATTTCGGCGGCCTGCTTCGCCCTTTCGGCCATGCTACGCCTTTTCCCGCTGATGTTCGTCACCGGGCCGGGCATCGCCTGGCTGCGCGATTGGTGGCAAACACGCCGCTGGTCGAAAGCCTGGACCGGGTTCCTGCTGGCCTTTTTCATCGCCAGCCTGATTTTCGTCGGCATCGGCTTGACCCGCGGCAGGGGCCCGGCTTCGACCAAGGATTTCGTCTCGAAAATCACCATGCACGCCGACAACCAGAAGTTCGACACCAACAAATTCGGGCTGAAGCGGGCCATTGCGCTGAAGCTGACCGATCCCTGGCCGTTCATCAGCATGGAAGAACGGGTCGAACGGTTTTTCCAGAACAAGGCGCTGTATCATTTCCTCCTCGTCGCCATCGTCGGCCTAATGATCGCGGCGGTCTGGAAGAAGGTCGACGGCGACGCCTGGGTGGTGCCGCTCGGCGCGGTGATCATCTTCGCGTTGATGACCGCCTCACGATACTACTTCTTGCTCTGGGTGGTTTTTCTCATCCCCGGACGGGAAAACGACCGGCGCGGCTTCGCGGCCTTCGCCGACGCCCTGCTGTTTCTGAACAACGCCTTGATGTTCTTAATCGTCCACGTCCTACACGATCGTGCGGCGTTCACCGCCGGCAACTTTGGTTTCCTGGCCTGCTCGCTGCTCTTCCCGCTTTATTTGTTGCTCCACGGCCGGCGGGAAACCGAACCCGAGAAAACCGCTCAACCCTGAAAACCGACCGAAAAAATTTCACGACTAGTTGCGACTGCGACTCAGGATGATTATTTTCCCTTCAGGACAAAGACCAACCGATAAACGGACGGCAACAAGGAGTAATACCCATGGCGGATCGCACCGGAATGATCGCGCTGCACGGCAACGCGTTGACCCTGACGGGAACGGAAATCAAAGTCGGCGACAAAGCCCCGAACGTCACCCTGACCGGTAACGACCTGGCCCCGGTGGAACTGGCTTCCTTTCAGGGAAAGGTCGTCATTCTCAGCACGGTGCCGTCGCTGGATACGCCGACCTGCGACACCGAAACGCGCACCTTCAACCAAAAAGCCGCCGGCCTTGGCGCGGACATCGTCATCCTGACCGCCAGCCTGGACCTGCCCTTCGCCCAGAAGCGCTGGTGCGGCGCGGCGGGCGTCGACAAGGTCACCACCCTTTCCGATTACCGCGAGGCGGCGCTGGGCAAGGCGTTCGGTGTGCTGATCAAGGAGCTGCACCTGCTCGCCCGCGCGATTTTCGTCCTTGACCGCCGGGGCGTCGTGCAATACATCCAACTGGTGCCGGAAGTCAGCCAGGAACCGGATTACGAGGCGGCGCTCGCCACCGCGCGGAAATTGCTCTAAATCCTTTTTTTCACCACTGTTCCGAGGAGGATTCTGGCCGTCTCGATAAGGGCGATCCTTTTCCGGGTGCCATGGTCTTCGATCCGTCCAGATCGATGGCCATGCCGAGCCGATACCTTTAGTCCGCCTGGACAACTCCATTCCATCGCCCTGAACAACACCAATCGTCGCCCTGAACAACACCAATCGTCACCCTGAACTTGTTTCAGGGTCTTGAGTCGAGATGCCGAAACAAGTTCGGCATGACGGTGTGGTGGGCGGCGGCATGACGGGTCGGTTGGCGTTGGCATGACGGGTCGGTGGGCGACGGTGTGGGTTCCGGCTTGTGCTCGGAAAGACGGTGTAGTTATTAACGCGACCAGGCGTATCGGCTGTAGCGTTACCGTTTGCCTTTTGCTTGACACTCCGCTTCAATTGGCTATAGGTTGTTTATCGGATAGTGCCAACACACTATATCTAGTAATCAGATGGGAGTCTAACATGACCACGAAAACCGTTAGAATATTCGTTCTGGCACTGATTATCGCCCTCTCGCTCGCCTTGCCGGCGATGGCCAAGGACCTGACGCAGCGGCTCGGCCTGGGTTACAACTACCAACTCGGGTTCAACGTGCTGGACGACCGGTTCGACAACGCTTTCCTATCGAACGACAGCCTTTCGGCGAAATATTGGTTTACCCCGCAAATCGGCGTGGAAGCCATGGTCGGCTTCGTTTACGCCAAAAATGAGGACGACAAAGGCGTCGGCGCGGAATTCGGCGCCAAGTTCCTCTACAACCTGATCATGGAGCAACAGATGAACATCTACACCGGCGGCGGGCTCGGGTTACTGCCGATATCGGTGGATTTCAACGACAAGACCGACAACAACGTCGGCTTCATGCTGCAGGGCTTTTTCGGCACCGAGTTTTTCCTGGAAGGGCTGCCCAACCTGGGCTTCGACGTGGAAGTCGGGCTGCAATACATCGATTACGACAAATACCAGCAGTTCGGCACCTACGGCGGCGGTTTCGGCCTATTCGGCATCCGCTACTACTTCTAAAACGATCGCGGCTTTAAACAGGACCGCCCGGCCGATTCGGCCGGGCGGTTTTTACTTCTTTACGTCAGAATCAGAAGCCGCAACCGCCGATCGAGCCGTTGTCATCGTCGTCGTCGCCGTCAGCCTGATTGTCGTCGTCATCGCCCGTCGAGGCGTCGTCGTCGGTGATGTCGTCGTTGTCATCGTTGTCGTCGTTGTCGTCGTTGTCGTCATTGTCGTCGTTGTCGTCGTCATCGTCGTCGCCGCCGCCGACGCATTCGTCCATTGCCTCGTCACAGGTTTCGTCCGCATCGCAAGGATTGCCGGTGTTGTCGCAGGTGTCGGCGCTCTCGTCGCAGCTCTCGACGCCGTTGCAGAACTGGCCGTCGTCGGCGCACGGGGGCACTCCGGCGATGCAGATGCCGTCCCGGCAGACTTCCTCGCCGTTGCAATAGATGTCGTCGTTGCAATCCGGGTCGCCTTCGCACTCGTTTGTCCAACCGTATAACCGCAGGTTGTCGATCATCCAGTACCATTCGTAATACGCGTTGTAGTAGTGGAAGCGAAGCTGCAGCGTGCTGAGGTCGCCATCGGAAAGATCGATCTCGGCGGTTTCCTCGTAGTCATTCGTTTGGTAACGCATGACGTTTTCCCAAACCAAAGCGCCGTTGATCTTCACGTCCACATCGCCGACTTCCTCGCTATAGCTGTAGAAATAGTGGTCGAAGCGCAGGAAGACGTTCTCGTAATCGCCGACGTTGATTTCCTCGCTGATCAGCTGTTCGTCCATGTTCGAGCTCGAATAGTAATCCGAGTCGCAAATCATGAAGGTGCCGCTCATCAGGCTGTTGGAACGGCCGCCGGGATTGGTGTCGGTCCAGGTGCCGCTGCCGGTGCCGCCGTCGACGATATCCCAGTCATGCAGCCACTTATTGCCGCTGTCTTCCCAGGTTTCTTCCCAGATGACCACCGGGCCGACCGGCTTGGCGTAGATTTCGATCGCGTTGGTGTCTTCGTGGCCGAAGGAATCCTCCGCCCGAACCACGTAATAGTAGGTCGTGCCGTTGACGACCCCGGTGTCGACGTAGGAGGTCTGTGCCGTGCTGGCGGTCGGGCTCAGGAAGTTCTGGCCGCCGCTGGTCAGGGCGCGGTACACGTTGTAGGTAACCGGCGAAGCGTCGATCGCGGTGTTCCACGACAGGGTGACCTGATTGTCGCCGGGCATCGCCAGGGTCAAACCGCCGAAAACGGGCGGCGCGCAGTCGATGATCGCCGCGTCGGTCTTGGGCACGTTGGTGCCGCCTTCGCCGTCGTCGGCGTCGATGTAACGGACCAGCACGTCGTCGCCGTTGTGGATTTGCAGGATGCCGTCACCGGCCTGCATCGCGCCGACGGCGGTAACGATGGAGCCTTGATAGACGCCGTCATCGTCGGTGGCGTCGAGGGTGACCGTTTCCGGCGTCGTCTCGGTGGTGCTGCCGATCTCCACGTCGATCGACGGGCCGGTCAGGTCGGCGTCGCGCACTTCGATGTCGATGGTGTCGCCGCAAGCGAAGGCTTCGCCGATTTCCACCTTGCCGTCGGAGCTGACGAAATAGTCCATCAGGTAGTAGTAGGCCTCGACGAGATCGATCCGGCCCATGCCGAAGGTGTTGTCTTCGCCGGCCGAGCCCAGATCGACCGCGGTCATATAAAGGCCCATTTTGATTTCATCGGGAGTCGCCTCGGGGAACGCCTGGCGGAGCAACAGCACGGCACCGGCCACGTGCGGGGTGGCCATCGAGGTGCCGCTCATGAGCTGGTAGCCGCCGCCTGGCATCGCGCTGCGGACGTCGACGCCGACCGCCGAGACTTCCGGCTTGATCGAACTGCCGTCGCAATCGGACGGGCCGCGGCTCGAGAAGTCGGCAATGGTCGAGTTGTCCTGCTCCAGGGCACCGATCGAGAAAACGTTGTATTGCGAGGCGACGCGGTTGCCCGGGCTGCGCAGGGACGACGAATCGGGGCCCTCGTTGCCGGCCGCGAACACCACCACCACGCCGGCCGCTTCGGCGGCGTCGATGGCGGCGTTGAAGTCGGCGCGGCAGGAGCCGTAATACCATTGGTTCAAGCCCCAGGAATTGTTGACGACGTCGGGCACATCGTCCAGGGTCGCCGGGTTTTCATCGGGGTCGGCCATCCATTGGAAAGCCGCAACGGCGTCGGAGAAGATGTTGCCGCCGGTGTCGATGGTTTTCGCACCGATCCACTTCGCGCCGGGCGCCATGCCGATCTGGTTGCCGGCGCCGTCATCGCCCAGAATGGTGCCGAGCGTGTGCGTGCCGTGCTGGCCGGAATCGGTGGGGAAGGTCTCGCCGTCGAGCGGGTCGAACCACGCCGCCGAGGGCGCGACGCCGACATCCAAGCCGCGCCACCGGTCGGCAAACGCCGGGTGGTTGCCGTCGGCGCCGGTGTCCTGATCGCAAGCCAGGGTGCCGGTGCCGTCGATGCCCAACGCCCACAATTCAGGGGCGCGCGAAGCGGTGATGCCGTTTTCCACCCCGCGGCCGGCGATGTTGGAAGGAATCGGCGTACCCACCGGTTCGATCAATTCGATCGGGTAGTCGAGATACACGACCTTGACCTCGGGTTGCGCGGCCAGCAGGCGGATGAAGTCGGGCATGGCCTGCACGGCGAACCCGTTGACGATCCAGAACGGTTTGAATTTCTTCACCTGACGCATGATCTGGCCTTCATGCAACAGTTCGGCCACGGGGCCCTGGCTGATGTCCGCGACATCCTGCAGTTGCGTGATGACTTCGTAGTGGCTCCGCGCCCGGCCGCCGCCCGCTTTCTTCGCGTCGGCGAGCGCCTGATTCAAATCCACTTGCTGCTGAAGAATGACCAGTACTTTCACGATATCGGTGGGCTTGGCATTCGCCAGTTGATCCGCCAAATCGGGATCCAGAGTTCCCGCCACAGCAGTGTTTTGCCATACTCCGGCCATGACGGCCGCGGCCAGCATCAAAACCATCAGTATTCGCTTCATGTTCTTTTCCTCTTTCCAAGGGATTGCCTTCAAATCCGATGCAGTTTGACATGAAACCGGGCGCTGAACAATAGTGGGAAAGCTACAATAACGAGCTTTTTGGGAAAACAAAAATTTCTGCGAAATAGGCTAGCGGCGCTGGCCGGTTTCCAATTGCCAAGCGCCGTCGACCAGGGTCAGCAGGATCGTGCCGTTCACGTCGGTGCGATAAAGCTCCATTCCGGTGGCCTCGTAGGCGTTCAGCGTCGTTTGCGCCGGATAACCCATGGCGTTTTCGCCGACCGACAACACGCCGATGGATGCGCCTTGCTGGGCGACGAAATCCGCGCTGAACGGCGCATAACCGTGCGCCGGGATTTTTATCACGTCGCAGTCGATCAATGCTCCGTAGTCGTCGTAGATTTCCTGTTGCGCCGTGTTACGGATGTCGCCGGTGAGCAGCACCCGAGCGCCCTGATAGGTGACCAGTTGCACCAGGCTGTTGTTGTCGTATTCGGGATAGTCGCTGTCGGCATGGACCGTCAGGATTCCCGCGTCGCCCAATGAATCGAAATCACCCTGCTCCTTGACGACCGTCGGTCCGCCCCATTCCTGTAATTTTTGTTGGAACTGCAGGTAAGCTTCCTCTTCGCTGGCTTCGCCGTTGGTCCAGACCGTGCCGACCTCGACGCAATCGAAAACTTCCGACAAACCGCCGCAGTGATCGTAATCGGGATGCGTCAGCACCATGACGTCGATCCGCTCGATGCCGCGCGCCGCCAAATCCGGGCAAATGATCTCGCTGCCGCTGCCGATCAGGCCACCGTCGACCATCATCGTGTAGGGGCCGGGAATTTCGACGAGGATCGCGTCGCCCAGGCCGACATTGTAAAAGCGGGTGGAAAAATTTTGCGGGTCGAAAGTGACGTCGTCGTTGTCATCGTCGCCGGTATCGTCATCGCCGCCGGTATCGTCGTCGCCGCCGGTATCGTCGTCGCCACCGGTATCGTCGTCCGCGTCATCGTCGTCATCCGCCGCGGGATAATCGAGCCCGCCGCAAGCCGCCACCAACCAGCAAGCCACCAACGCCGCCGCCAGGATCCAACCGCTTATTTTTTTCATGCGCGCCCGCTCCCGGATAAACGAACCTCGCCGACTTGGCGAAGCATTTTACCGCGATTGCCGGTGAAAAGGGTGAAAAATGTCGTCGTCATTTTTCGGTTGCCGACGGTTCAGGCATCGCCCATCGCCCGGCGAAACATCGTCGCGCGGCACTTGGCGTCCTCGTTGCTTTTACGGATTTCGAGGATCTGATCGACGATCTCGAAAAACGCCGCCGTCACCTGGGGATCGAAATGCGCCGGGGCCATTTCGCGGATGATCGTCAGCGCCTTGTCGTACGAAAAGGCTTCTTTGTAAGGGCGGTGCGTCGTCAGGGCGTCGAAAACGTCGGCAATGGCGACGATCCGGCCGACCTTGGGGATGTTATCCCCTTGCAGGCCGCGGGGATAGCCCGTGCCGTCCCATTTTTCATGATGGGTCAGCGCCACGACTTCCGCCATTTGAATGACGTCGAAATCGGATCCGCGCAGCAATCGCGCGCCGATGGTGGTATGTTGCTTCATCGTCTCCCATTCGTCCGGATCCAGTTTGGCGGGCTTCAATAAAATTTTGTCCGGGATGCCGATCTTGCCGACATCGTGCATCGGCGCCGCGTACAACAGGGACTCGCTGTCGCCGGGATTGAGCTCCATCTTCCGGGCGATCGCCGCCGCGTAAAAGCCGATCCGCATGATGTGCGCGCCGGTATCCTCGTCCTTGTATTCGGCGGCTTGCGAGAGCCGGAAAATCGTGTCGAGCGACGCCAGTTTGTTTCGCTCCAGCGCCTGCTTGAGCTGCACCGTGCGATGCGTCACCTCGGTTTCCAGTTGCTTCTGGTAGTGGAGCAGATAGTCGTTGTATTCCTTGACTTTCAGCAGGCTGCGAATCCGCGCCTGCAACTCGATCCGGTCGACGGGCTTGGACATGAAATCGTCCGCCCCGGCGTCCAGGGCATGCACCCGGTCCTTCACCTCGCTCAGGGAGGAAATGATCACCACCGGAATTAATTTCAACTGGGCATCGTTTTTCAATTGCCGCGTGGCTTCCAACCCATCCATCATCGGCATGCGAATGTCCATCAAAATGACTTCCGGCGACAGTTCGCGGGCTTTTTCGACGGCGATTTTACCGTTGGCCGCCTCGACGACTTCATAACCGAGACGCGTCAGCATGGTCTTGAATAGGAGTCGGTTGGAGTCCTCGTCATCGGCCACCAAAATGCGTTTTGGTCTGTCCATCAAACCGTCTCCTTCCACTTTTGCGGACAAATAATGATTGATCGTCTCACCGTTTATCGGCAGAAATCCTTGGACCGATGAGCCGAAAAAAGTATCATTCGGTATGGATAGCTGCCGACCCTGCCCGTCGCACACGCAACTTTTTGATATGATAGCACTTTTGGCATAATAGGCAAGATTTTTTTAAGCGGAATGCGAATCCGACGATTCGGCGGCGCCGATTTGCAGCGGGAATTTCATGATGAATTCCGCCCCGCCGCGGCTTCCCTTGGAAAGCGCCTGGATATCGCCGCCGTGCGCGACGACGATATTGCGCACGGTTGCCAATCCCAACCCGGTGCCGGACTTTTTCCCGGAAGTCGCGAACAGGTCGAACAGCGTATCCGTAAGCTCGGCGGGGATGCCGGGGCCGTCGTCGGCCACCCGCACCTCGATGGCCTGGCGCTCCGGCTTCACGCTGATCCAGATGTGTTTCGGCGGCCCGTCCGCCGCGTTTTCAACCAGGGCTTCCTGGGCGTTTTTCAGCAGATTTTCAAACACTCGCTGCATCCGGTTGGGATCCCAATTCAACTCGACCGACTCGTCCTTGCCGAGATCCAGGATGAGTTCGATCCCCATCGCGGACAGGCGATCGCGGATCGGCGCGCAAATGCGTTCGAGATAGGGTTTCACCGCGGTGGGCATGGTTTGCAAATCGACGGCCTTGCCGCGCGCGAAATCCAGCACCTCGGTGATCATCTGTTGCAGCCGCCGGGCCTCGAGGACGATCGGGTCGATCATCTCGCCGACCGAATCGACCGCGCCGGCCTCGACATCGGCCTTGAGCAGCTCGGCGAAACCCAGAATCGAGGTGAGCGGGTTTTTCAGGTCGTGAACAATGGAACTGGTCATTTTGCCGATCGCGCTGAGCCGGCTGTCGCGTTCCTGCAAATTCTTTTCCAAGCGGTGAACGCGCAGATGGGCCGCCAGGCGCGCTTCCAGTTCGCGCATTTCGAACGGCTTGCTGATGTAATCGTTGGCCCCGATCTCCAGGCCCTCGACCACGGCCTCGGCGCCGGACTTGGCGGTCACCATGACCACCGGAACCTTGTCGTAGGCGCCGTCGGCGCGCAGCCGGCGGCAAAATTCGTAGCCGTCCATGCGCGGCATCATCACGTCGGAGAGAATGAGGTCGGGGGTGAACCGGCGCAGTTTTTCGAAGGCCTCGACGCCGTCGTTGGCCGTTTCGATCCGGTAGCGGTTCGACAGCGAGTTGGCCACGAAGGTTTGCAGATCGAGGTTGTCCTCCAGATACAGGAGGCGCGGCGCGTCAGCCGGCGCCTGGTTCTTCGCCGCCGCGACGGAGTCGGCGCGGCTTTCCAGCTTGGCGCCCTCGACGTCCGACAACAGGGTGCGCGCATCGGAACGTTTTTCGAGTTGCGCCCCGACCAACGCCGCGGTGCGCTCGGCCGCCATCTTGTCCTCGATACGGCGGCCGGGGTTGCGCCGCCGTTCCAACGGCTTGAATTCGGGGTTCCGCGGCAATTCCACGTGAAAGGTCGATCCTTCGCCCAGGCGGCTTGTCACACTGATGCGCCCGCGATGCAACTTCGTCAGTTCCTTGACCATCGCCAGGCCCAGGCCGGTGCCTTCCGATTGGCGCGACAACGTGTTGTCCACCTGCAGGAAGCGCTCGAAGATATCGTCGAGCTTGTCCTCGGGAATGCCGGTGCCGGTATCGGCGACCTCGAACCAGATCTTGTCCGCGTCGTAATCGATCCGCAAAACGATGTGGCCGCCCTGGGGAGTGAATTTCAGCGCGTTGGAAAGCAGGTTCGCGGCGATCGTCTCGACTTTTTCGGGATCCATCGGGCATTCCGGCACGCGGTCCGCGTTTTCCAGCGAAAGCGCAATGCCCTTGCGCGCGGCGTGCGGCCGCGCCGCATCGGTCAATTCCTTCAAAATGGCGCCGAGATTGGTGGCAGTGTAATGGCACTGGAGATTGCCGGAATCCATCTTGGCGAAATCGAGGATCGTGTTGACCTGACGCAGGAGTCGCCGGGCGTTGGTGTCCATGGCCGCGAGCATTTCGGGCGTGCTCGCCGGTTCGCGGCCCTGGCGCAACGCTTCCAGCGGCCCGAGAATCAGCATCAGGGGCGTGCGCAGCTCGTGGCTGACGTTCGAGAAAAAGCGCATCTTGGCTTCGTCGAGGGCCTTGAGGTCCTCGTTGTTTTTCTCGATCTGCATGCGTTGCATGACGTCTTTTTTCCGCGTCCGTTCCTTTCCCCAGTTGGCGAAAATGGTGAAAATCGAGGTGCCGCCGAGAAAGAACACCGGCCGGCTCACGCTCACCAGCGTCGCGGTGTCCATCGCCACCGCCAGGTTGACCGCCAGATAGCCGCCGACGACCAGGAGGCAGCAGACGATGGTGGGTTTCATCGGCCAGGGCATGAACAACCCTGCCACGAAGAGCGCCATCAGCACGCCGATGTAATAGTCGCTGGCGAACCCGCCCATCAACGGAATCATGATCACGATGCCGAAGGCGGAACTGAAAACGACGCCGACCGAGATCGCATAAGCCAGCCGGCGGCCGAGCGGCCGATTGAGCAGCGCCAGGCCGATCAGGTAAGTGGCCAGAACGCCCAGGCGGAAAAGCAGAAACAGCTTCTTGTTTTCCGGCGAGGCCAGCAAATCCAAAAACCAGAACAGCGGATAGACGAACGAGGCGATCCACAACGCGTACTTGGTGTGCAGGATCGTCTTGTCCAGCGTTTCCTGGCGCAAGCGCTCCCGGAAAACAGGATTTTCGGTCGGTTCCGGTTTGACACTTTCCGTCAACAAGATTTACACGCCCTGACAATCACCGCCGTGGTGGGATCTCCGAAAGATTCCGTGGTCAGGACGTCCGTAAATCCTGCTTCGGCCACCATGCCCGCGAACGCATCGGCCGCGAAAAATTGGAATCGGCCCTCGTCCTCCAATTCCATGACGCAGCCGACGAAACTGGCGAATTCGCGCAAACTGTCGAGCAGGCGCACCCTTTCCGCCTCGTCCAAATCATACCGCGCGGCAATGGTGCGCGCTTCGTCCAAATAGGATTTGGAGGAATCGAAATTGGGTTTCAGACTCGAGACGACCAGGATGCCGCCCGGTGACAGCAACCGGTGGAATTCCCGCAGGATCGAAAGCGGATCGTAGGTATAGGAGAGCACCAGGGAACAACCGATGCGATCGAAGCAGCCGTCCGGCGCCTCGAGCCGGCATTCGCGATTCGCGGGGCCGAAATTCAGCCGGCTGAACGCCAGGTTGGCGGCGTTCGCGGCCGCCGCGCAGCCGGGACGCAAATCGCCCGGCACGGTCTGGCGAGTCAAAAAGCGGCTGGCGCGGGACAAATCGCGGACGATTTCCCACTCCTCGTCGTTGAGGGCCGGGTATTTTTTCCGCGACACGGCCGCTTCGGGGATCTCGCCGCGTACGAAACGGTGCAACGTGGAATCGTAAGCGGCCAGCAGGCGCTTGAGCGCTCCGGCGTGCAACCCTTCCACCCGGCCGAGCAACGCTTCCAGGCTGTGCAGGCGCCCCTGCAGAAAATCGCGCCAGGGCAACAGGCGCGCTGCTTCCAGGTTCATCACGCGGCAATCGAGGTTGACGGCCGGCCGCTGTTCGCCGGGCAAATCGCCGAGCCACGACTCGATCTTTCGCTTCGTCAGCTCGACCGCCCCGGGAACCAGATCGATGCAGGCCAGATCCAGCCGTTCGCCCGGCGCGGTGAAACGCCGCAGCAACCGCAGAGAAAAATTGCCGGTGCCGCAACCGATGTCCGCGACGCGCAACCCCGAGGCCAGGTCGAGCCAATCGACCTGCCGATCGAGGAACGCGACATAATCCGGGTTGTACAGCAGGACATCGTAACCTTCCCGCTCGCCCGCCGTGCCGAACAGGTGGCGGTTCCAGAAGTCCGTCGCGTCGGTGATGTTTTCCTTCTTCACGCGAGCCCATTCGGCGTCGTCCTGCCGGGCGAAGGCGGCCATGTCCGGTTCGCCGGCTTCGATGTTTTTTCCGAACAGGTGCCGGAAGATGGATTCGCCGATCAATTTGAACGAGGCGATCGCCTCGTCGCCCGATTTGAGAATGTGCCCCGAGGGCAACTCGAAAATTTCCCGCCGGCCGCCGCCCGGCGCGTTGAGCAGTTGCCGGACGCGTTCGCGCGTCACCATGTAATCGTAAGTGCCGACGATCCAGGTGACCGGAATCGTGATTCGCTCCATGTCGGCGCGCGCCTGATCCAGAAAAGCCATGCCCCGCTCCATGGCGTCGGGGAAGACATAATTGGGATCGGCCAGCCGGCCGTAGATGAGGAACGGTTCCGCCTTCTCGCCGTGCAGATAGTATTGGAACAGGTCGATGCCGGCGAGGTAGTTCTGGAACATATCCTGCGCGTCGGGGCAGCCGAACGGAGCGATCCACAGATCGACGGGTGGCTTCTCGCCGTCGGCGATCAACCGCCGGGCGGCCATCGCCGCGACCGAAAACGTCAGCACCACGCGCCGGCGGGGGCGAAAACGCTTTTCGAGGTGGCGCAGGCTGGCCGACAGATCCGACTCGAGTTGCGAGAAGGTCCACTTGAGGTACGGTGTGCCGCGCGCCTCCATTTCGGGATCGATGTAGCTTTCGCCCACCGTGTGCGTGGCATCGAACCGCAACACGACGCCATGGACGCCTTGCCGCTTGAAATTATCCACCAGCGTGCGCGCCAACAGACTGAACACTTCCTTGCGTTTGAGAAAGGCCGGCGCCACGACGACCGCCACGTCCACGTCGGGCGCGTCCTCGTTGATGTCGAACGTCGCGTTGAGCAGGGCGACGACGTTTTCGCCTTGGGCGTTTTTATAACGGGCGATGTTAACCGGCTCCCGCCCCTTGCTCGCCTTGCCACGCAACCGGCGCCGCGCCTGTTCCTTGACCACGCCCCAATAGCGGGTCAGCGTGTTCCAAACAGTCGGTTTGACCGAACGGCGTTGCAGGTCCGCGAAGGCATCCCGCTCCGACCGGTCATCGGCGAAACGCAACCCGATCAGCCATTCCTCGGCGTTCAGGCGGGTCAGGCGCTTGATCGTGGCGCCGTCGAATTCGCGGACTTCTTTCCCGTCCAGCAAATGAAAGGCCGGCAGGCGCATTCCTTCCATGAAGAGGCAGCCTTGCGGCGCGCGCAGGGAAAAACCGTTTTCGCTCAGGTCGACCACCGGGAAACGAATCGGGCAACCGGCGAGTTGGCTCGTTTGCATTTCCACCCAGGCGCCGGCCTGCATCCGGCGCGGACCCGAACGGCGTTCGTTGTGGTAAAGCCGTTGGGGCCAGCGCAGAATCGTTTCCTCGCCGGTGGATTCGATCAATCCCTCGAATAGCAGGTGCAACGGGCCGTTGAGCACCGCCACGTAGATCGCCTTTTCGTTGCCGCTCAGCGGTTTTTCCAGCTGCCGCAGTTTCAAGCGGTCGGCGCCGATAAAAATGGCCGCGGCGCCGGGCTCGGCCTTGCCGTTGGGATCGATCACCAGAACGCGGTGGCCGTTTTGACCGGCCGCGGTCAGCCGTTCGCGGATCGCGGCGGCGTCGCTCAGCGGCAGCAAGTTGCCGGACAGGACGTCCTTCATCCGGGATTGAATGCGAACCACCGCCTCATCCATTTCCGCGAAGCCCGCGTAATGGCGCAGCCGCGACAGATCCTTGTGGTGCAAATCCTCGAAGCGCAGGGCGAAGCCGTCCTCGTCCACCCGAATCACTGAACCACCGACCCGAATCGGCCCCTTGGCGCCCGTCGGCAGCTGGATCCGCAATTCAACGCGAGTCCCGACCGGCGGTTGCTTCGACGAGTGAATATAAGCGGCCTCCGAGCTTAGGTCGGCCACATAGGCATCGGTCGGGAACCCGGATTCCACCGCAGCGGCTAACGGGGCGTTTGTTTGCCGGCGCGTCGCTCGGCGCAATTCACGATCGGTTCCGGGCCGAAAAACGCCTTCCGGGTCCTTCCCGCCGTCGGAAGTGACGATATTTGCTTTTGACGCATCGACGGCAGGCTTCTCCGAGTAGGCATTTCCTGAAGAATCGACC
Organism: Myxococcales bacterium; assembly: GCA_012517325.1. Taxonomy (NCBI): domain Bacteria; kingdom Pseudomonadati; phylum Myxococcota; class Myxococcia; order Myxococcales; species Myxococcales bacterium. The sequence continues at coordinate 51,398 of JAAYVF010000039.1, forward strand.
AATACTTTGGTGTGTGATTCATCGCAGTTATGCATACGTTCGAATATGACAGATCAATGGTAAAAGGTCAAGCGAATCTGCCTAGTTGATCCAAAGATACTAGCAATATTCAATCTTATCAAACAATTATTTATTTGATATTATTCACTGGATTAGTTTATCAAAGCCAACCTAACTATTGAATTGTAAATGACAAATATTACTTTTTCACCTTTGGAAAATACTTATAATAACCATCTTTTGCCGCCCTTGGGGGCGAACTGAAAAATACGAGTGAAAAAAATCCGTCGTTTTCGAAACCAAACACTTCCCTCCGGCCGCGATGGCGGTTCCGCCGCCCAATATCCGGCCGCAATCGGAGTGAAAATCGCCCCCGGATCCGGTCGCAAGGGTGTTGACACCGCCGCCTATTCTGCTAGCGTTCCGCCGTGATTTACCACTTCTACCGAGGGAATTGATGGCTACGGTCAAACCTTTTCGCGGCTATCGTCCGCAACCCGACCAGGTGAAACAAATCGCTTCCCCCCCCTATGACGTCTTGGATTCCGAGGAAGCCCGCGTCATGGCCCGGGGAAACGAGATCAGTTTCTTGCATGTGAACAAATCCGAGATCGACCTGCCGCCGGATACCGATCCGTACTCGCCGCTCGTTTACGAGACGGCGGCCGCCAATCTGCGGCGGCTGATCGACCAGGGCCACCTGCGGCGCGATCCCCGGCCTTGTTTTTACCTTTACCGGCAAAAGATGGGCGATCACGTCCAGACGGGCGTCCTGGCCGCCGTGAGCGTAGCCGAATACGACGCCGATCTGATTAAAAAACACGAGCACACGCGCAAGGACAAGGAAGACGACCGCACGCGTCACACCGACATCTGCAACGCGAACGTCGGCCCCGTCTTCTTGACCTATCGCGCCGATCCGCAAATCGATGAAATCATCGCCCGCTGCCAGCAAAGCCGGCCCGATTTCGATTTCGTCGCCGACGACGGCATCGGACATACATTGTGGGTCGTGGACGACCCGGCGACACTGGCCGCATTGCAACAGGCCTTCATTCGCATCCCGGCCCTCTACGTCGCCGACGGGCATCACCGCAGCGCTTCGGCGGCGCGCGTCGGCCGCGAGCGGCGCGAGAAGAATCCGCGCCATACCGGCCGCGAAGCCTACAACTACTTCATGGCCGTGGTGTTCCCGGACAACCAATTGAAAATTCTCGATTACAACCGCGTGGTCAAGGACTTGCACGGCTTGACCCCGGCCGCGTTCCTCGAGCGGCTGCGCGAGAAATTCGCCGTCGAACCGGCTGCCGCGCCCGCTCCGCAACGGTTGCACGACATCGGCCTCTATCTGGAAGGCCGGTGGTACACAATGACCGCCAAGCCGGGAACCTACCCGGCCGCCGATCCGGTGAAAAGTCTCGATGTCGAGATCCTTTCCGCCAACGTGCTCGCGCCGCTGCTGGGCATCGTCGATCTGCGCACCGACAAGCGGATCAACTTCGTCGGCGGCATCCGCGGCACGCGCGAACTCGAACGGCTCGTCGACGGCGGCAAATACGCGGCGGCTTTCGCCATGCATCCGGTGACGGTCGACCAACTGATGGCCATCGCCGACGCCGGCCGGATCATGCCGCCGAAATCAACCTGGTTCGAACCGAAACTGCGCTCCGGCATCGTGGTGCGCATCATCGAAGAAGATTAACCCTAACCGGCAAGGCAGCGTCTGCGACTCCCCAGTAGGGCGCGGACCTGAATACGAAGGAGACATCACATGTTGATCCTCATTGCTGACGCGTTTGACGAGGCGTTGCCGAAGAAACTGGCGAAATTCGGCGAAGTGACCAGCGACGCGGCCCGCTTGCCCGAGGCGGAAATCGTACTCGTGCGGTCGAAAACCAAATGCACCCCGGCCTGGATCGATCAAGCCAAAAAACTCAAGCTCATCATCCGCGGCGGCGTGGGGATGGACAATATCGACAAACCCTACGCCCAATCCAAGGGCGTCAAAGCGGTCAATACCGCCAAGGCTTCGTCCATCGCCGTCGCCGAACTGGCGTTCGCGCTGATGATCGCCGTTCCCAACCAGGTAATCCGCGCCGACAACTCGATGAAAAAAGGCGAATTCCTCAAGAAAGAAATCAAACGGACGGAACTGTTCGGCAAAACGCTGGGCCTGTTGGGCCTGGGCAACATCGCCACCGAGGTCGCCGGGCGGGCGAAGGCCTTCGGCATGAAAGTGATCGCCTACCGCAAATCGGGCCGGGCGTCGGACGCCGCCACGGTGGTGCAAAACGTCGACGAGCTTTACGCCCGGGCCGATTACATCTCGCTGCACCTGCCGCTGACCGACGAAACGAAGGAAATGATCAACGCGGCGGCGCTGGCCAAGATGAAAAAAGGCGTGATCATCGTCAATACCGGCCGCGGAAAAACCGTCAACGAAGCGGATTTGAAAGCGGCGTTGGAAAGCGGTCAGGTCGCCGCGTACGCCACCGACGTTTATTACTCCGACCCGCCGGCTCCGGATTGTCCGCTGCTGAGCGCGCCGCACACCTTGATGACGCCGCATATCGGCTCGCAGACCAAGGAAAACATGGATCGCATAGGCGACGTCGCCGTCGAAATCATTGCCGATTTTGTGAAAAGTGCGAATTAAAAGGAGGAATGGCATGAAACGGGTACACAATTACTACGCGGGTCCGGCGGCGCTGCCCTTGGAAGCCCTGGAATACGCCAACAAGGAATTCCTCGATTTCGAAGGCACCGGAATGTCGGTGCTCGAAATCTCCCATCGCTCCAAGGAATACGACAAGGTACACAACGAAGCCAACGCGCTGGTCAAGGAATTGCTGAGCCTGCCCGATAACTACCACGTGCTGTGGCTGCAGGGCGGCGCCAGCACGCAATTCGCCATGGTGCCGATGAACCTGTTGGGCGGCGACAAGACCGCCGACTACCTGCTCACCGGCTCCTGGTCGAAAAAGGCCTTGAAAGAAGCCAAGATCGTCGGTAAGGCACGCGCGGCGTCTTCCTCCGAGGAGAAGAACTTCTCGTTCATCCCGAAAACCTACGACCTCGATCCGAAAGCCGAATACGTCCACCTGACCAGCAACAACACCATTTTCGGCACCCAATATTTCAATTTCCCCGCCACCGGCAACGTGCCGCTGGTGGCCGACATGTCGTCCGACTTCATGTGGCGGCCCTTCGACGTCAAGCCGTTTGGCTTGATCTACGCCGGCGCGCAGAAAAACCTCGGCCCGGCGGGCGTGACCCTGGTCATCATTCGCGACGACCTGCTGGCCAAGTGCAATCCGAACCTGCCGACCATGTTCAAGTACGAAACGCACGTCAAGGAAAACTCGCTGTACAACACCTGCCCGTGCTTCTCGATCTACATCGTCCGCAACGTGTTGCGCTGGCTCAAGGGCCTGGGCGGCCTGGCCGAAATGGAAAAGCGCAACCGCGCCAAGGGCGAGCTGATCTACGGCGTGATCGACGGCTCGAACGGCTATTACAAGAACCCGAACGCCGCCGAAGACCGCAGCCTGATGAACGTCGTGTTCCGCCTGCCGAGCGAAGAACTCGAGGCGAAATTCGTCGCCGAAGGCAAGAGCAACGGTTTCATCGGCCTCAAGGGCCATCGCTCCGTCGGCGGCATCCGCGTCTCGATGTACAACGCCACCTCGGTCGAGTCGATCCAGGAGCTGACCAAGTTCATGAAAGACTTCCAGCTAAAGAACGGCTGAGCCGAATCATTCGTCAACGTCCGGAGCGGCCCCCCTCGCGGGGCCGCTCTTTTTTGAAGGCGACACCTTTTCAGGGCCCGGCGGTTCTGCTAATTAACAATCGCTTATGTGTGGGGATTGGAGAGCGACGCGATCGGTGTCCGTCGTTTTTCCGAAGGGGTTCCGCCAATGAAAAAAGTGATCTTCTGTTTGCTGTTCCTTCTCGCTTTCGCCGCCGCCCCGCTGTTCGCCCAAACGGGCACGATCAGCGGCGTGGTCTACCACGACGGCAACCAATCCTCGGAATCCGTCTTCGTGCAGGAAATCGACGAATCGGACGCGTTGCTGCCGAATATTCCTGTCTCCCTGCTGGACGGCACCAATGAAACCGAAGTCTTCACCGGGGACGACGGCGCCTATGCGTTCACCGATCTCGCGCCCGGCACTTATTTCGTCGACGTGGAACTACGCGATCACGACTGCACCAGCAACAACCAGGGATTGCGCACGCCGGAAGCCATTCGCGAAGGCGCCCTGACCATCGTATCGCTGGGCGACAGCATCGGCATCCAAGGGCCGGAATTTCCCTATCCGACGCGCCTGAGCTGGTTGTTCGAAAACCTGGCCACCGTCACGCTGCACAACCTCCACGTTTCGGGAAGCCGCAGTTGGGAATGGCTGCCGGGCGACGAACACGCCTACTGGGAAAACCTGGCGATGCCCGTGCTGCCCGACGCCGATATCGTCACCGTGACGATCACCGGCAACGATCTCGAGGTTTACGTCGACGGCTTGGAGCCGCCGTACAATCCGCTCGACATCCTGCAGGCGTTTCTAGCCAATCCGCAATATCTGCTGGAAGCCGTACCGCGGCTGAAGGAACTGCTGCAAAACATCAAGGACGTCAATCCGGACTGCGACCTGGTTTTCATCGTCTATCCGAACTTCGCCAACAGCGATTTCTTCCTGGAATACATCCCGGAAACCTTTCAGCCGCTGACCATGTGGTTGATGAGCCTCGCCGTGGGTTGGGAGCGCGGCGCGGCCGCGGAAATCCAGGACATCGTCATCACCGACACGATCAATTATTACGGCGACGAGCCGCTGGATCCTTACCTGGTCGACATCGTGCATCCCAATGACGCCGGTTCCCAAGTCTACGCCGAACAGACCTTCCGTGCGCTGGGCGGCGTGGTGTTGGAAGACGCCAAATTGGGAGAAGACCGGATGACCGGTTTCTACGCGCCCGAACTGGCCGATGACGATGATGATGATGACGACGATAATAACGACGACAACGACGACAATGACGACAACGACGATAACGACGACAACGACGACACCTCGCCCGCCGACGACGATACCGCCGACGACGATGACGACGACAACGACGACAACGACGACAATGATGATAACGACGACAATGACGATTCCGCGGGAAGCGGAACCGGCGACGACGATGACGACGACAGCGGGTGCGGCTGCTGAGCGGATTCCGGCGCGTAGCGCGCGACGACGGATGACCGCTCAGATTCCGGCTTGAATCGCTTCAATCCGCGTCAACAGATGATCGGCTTCGGCCAACAGGTCGTCCGCCGGTTCGCCGGCGGCGATCGCCAATTCGAGGTCCGCCATCACCTTGGGCAGGCGGTCGATTTCCAGGCCGGCGGCGGCGTCCCGAATGGTTTCGGCCCAATCGCGCGCCTGCTCGCTTTCCCCGGCAATCAGGGCTTGTCGCAGGTCGTTCAACTGGCGGCGGCTGTCTTCCAGAAAAGCCTTCAGCACCTCGCGCAGCACCGCGCGATCCTGATCGAAATGAGCCAATAAGCCCGCCACGTCCACCAGTCCGCGGCCCAGCCAAATCGCCGGCTCGTCGGCCGCCATGAGTTTTTGCAGGCTGTGATGGATCACCGCGCGCAGGTCGCCGCTCGTGGCCGGCTTGGCCACCGCGCCGTCCCAACCGCGCGCCTTCCACGTATCCTGTTCCGCAAGCCGATCGGCCGGCAGCAGCACCATCCAGGTCGCTTTCGCCGGCGGCGCGCCCCAGTTTTCCGCCACGGCCGCGGCGTCGGCCTCGTCGATGAAGAGCAGGTCGACCGCTTGCGGTTCGGGCGGCTCGTCGGTTCGATAGGCGCGGACTCGACAACCCGCTTCCTCCAGCAGCCGCCGGATCATCATTTCGTGCCCGGCCTGGCGATCGATCACGCCCACCCGGACCTGGCGGATTAGCCGTTCGCGCAGCACGTGGCGCGTGATGAAACCCGCGGTGGCCGGAGAGGCGCCGTGCTCGGCCGGCGCCAGCAGCGCCAAGGTCCGAAACAATTCGCTCGGCCCGATCGGCATCGTCAGGTAGGCGGCAAAGCCGATCCCGCGCAGCCGCGCCGCGTCGCCGCGCCGTCCGGCCGGCGTCACCAGAATCAGTGGCGTGTGGCGCAAATGGTCGTCGGCCCGAATGGCCCGGCCCAGATCCTCCGCCGTCTGGCCGTTGCCGCGCGGAAAGAAAATGATGTTTTCGAACGGTTCGGCCCAGGCCACGGCCTCGCGCAATTTCCCCAGGCAATTGGGCTTTTCGCCCAATACCTGAACGCGGCACCCCCAGCGGTCGAGCCAGGCCAGCAACGGCGACTCCACTTCCGGCTCGTCGGTGATCAGGCAAATCCGCCGGCCGGCCACCACCGCGTTTTCGCGCTCCCGCCCGTCCGTCCCGGTCGCCCGCCTGGCGAACGGCCAATCGACAATCAGCACGAAATCGCCGGTCGCTTCTTGTTCGGCCGCGACGCGGGCGCCCATCGTCAACAGCAGCATCTGGGCAACCGTCAGGCGGATCAGTGGCGGCGTCGTTCCCGCTTCCAGCAAGGTCGAGGCATGGGCGACATCGGTGGCCGTCGAAAAATACCAACGCAAGCGCGACGAGCGTTCCGCGGCCGCCGGCAACCGAAACGCGAACCGCACCGTCGCTTCGCCGGCCCGATCAAGTTCGTTATCCACGGACAGATGCAATTCCCGGGAGCCGAGTTCCGGCGGCAACGCGAGAATCAGGTTTTTCAACGCCTGCCGCACGCGGCCCGGATCGCCGACCACCTGCCCGGTCAGATCCGGATGCGCGAGAAAATCGCCGTCGACGCCGCGGGCGCGCAGCTCGACCTCGCACTCGTTCCGCAAGTCGGCCAGCAAGGCCGGCAAATCGAACGATTCGCGCCAGAACGGCAGATCCTTTTCCGTCAGCCGCACCCAGTCGAGAATATCGTTGATGAGGGAAACCAACTCGTGCGCTTCGCCGGTGACGAGTCGCAGCAGTTGCTTTTCCACGTCCGGCCGCGCGGCGCCCGACAGGTCCGCCAACGCTTCGATGGCGCCGTTGAGCGGTTGCCTAACCCGGTGGCTCAGGCCGGCGAAAAATTCGCCGTGCGGTTTGCGCTTCGCTTCGTTCATCGCGATTTCTCCCGCCGCGTGAGAAAACTGCGCGCCTGTTGGCGAGTGAAGCCCGGCACGTTATGGCTGCCCGCGAGTTTCCGCAAATCCTTGTCGTTGAGCATGGACAGCGCGCGATAGACGAAGCGGGCCGGGGTTTTCGGATGCCAACACAATTGATGCTGGACCTCGTAATAGCGGGTCCAGTCGCGGTTGTTGCAGATGCGGTCGATAACGTTTTGCGGCATCGAGCGCTCCTTGACGATCTCGACGATCTCGGTGATCGTCAGGCGCTGGTTTTGCAGCACCGATTCCTGGACCAGCTTGTTGGGGTTGCGGATCAGCGCCCGCCGCGTTTCCGTGTTGCCGCGCATGGCCAGCAGCATCTTGTCGATCATCGTCAGCTTGGCGATGCGCTTGAGCAAAGGGGTGCGCCGGTCGTCCGTCAGTTTCTGTTCCGGCTCCTGCACCAGATCGTCGGCGAACATCTCGTCGAACGGCAAATCGAGCGCCAGCAGGTCCGGAATCCGCACGCAGGGATGGAGCCGCTCGTCGGGGATTTCCAACGTCGCCGGCGCCGTTACCGCCGGTTCCGGCTCGACCGGTGGAGAGGGCGGCGGCTGAGCGGCGACGGTTCGCCATTCGGGCGGCAGATCCTCCTCGTAAGCCCGGCCTTTTTCCACCTGATAGAATTGTTTGAGCCGATCAATGGTGCTTTGCGGCGTGTGGCGGTTGCGCGTCAGGCCCAGCAACACGAACGGATAGCGCAGAATGGCTTTTTCGTTGCCGGCGATGATGCCAAGCACGCTTTCATGGCGGGTGTGTTCGGCCAGGTAATACAGCGTGTCCGGCTGCACGTTGCGGTGCAGCGCCACTTTTTCATGCAGGTGGTTGTTGTCGAATTCCTGGGTCGCCAGAAAATGCAGCAGCTTCGGACTGGTGTCCGCGCCGATGCCGACCAGGGTCAGGCTTTCCGGCAGCTCGCGCAGGCTTTTCTGCGCCTCGCGGGCCACGGCCGCTTCGCGGTCGCCGGACAGGTAATACAGCGCGAGCAGCAAATCCCGGGTGCCGAGCGGGATCAAGCCGCGGGCCATGGCGATCTTTTTCGCCGCCGGCATTTCCGGCGTGATGATCGCCTGCAAGGCCGGCGAAAGCTCGTGGTATTCCAATCGTTGGTAGCGCGGCATTTCGTGTCCCGTGAGAGCTGCTAGGGCCACTATAGGAATCTCGTCTTTCCGGCGTCAAGGGAAACGAACGGCCAGCGTTTCCCGCGCGACGTTGCCCAACCGGTCGACGGCGACGATCGTCGCCGTTCGCTCGCCGCGAATTTTCCACCAGACGCTCGCCTCGGCTCGCCCGGAACGCGGTGAAAAATCGACCGTCGCCCGGCGATCTTCGATCCAGACTTGCACCCCGTCGGTCGCGATGCCCGTCTGTTCGTCGGTGACGCGAAAGGACAGGAACCGTTTGCCGGGACGCTCCCGCACGGCTTCGATCCGCGGCGGCCGGTGGTCGCGGATCAGACAAAACGTGCCGAACTCGGTGGACTCGCCGGAAACCGTGTCGGTCGCCGCGTCGTAGCGGGCGCCGAGAAAGACCGGCCGCCGTCCCGCCAGAACCACCCCGAGTTTTTCCCGATCCGGCGCGTTCGGGGCGACGGCAAAACGTACGCCGAATTCCTGCCGCGCCGGCAGGTCCGGCGGCGTCACCGCGTAGCAGGCCAGCGCACCGTCCGTGGCCGCGGAAACCGGAACGATCGACGGCGCGAACGGCGCGAAAAAGCTTTCCGCGTGACCGACCAAGGCGAAGCGCCGATCGCCGCTCGGCTGTTCGCGACCATTGAAAAACAACGCCTGGTCGAACAGTGATTGCCAGGGACGCCGAACGGCGGCTTCGTTCACCATCAGTTGAAAAGTCGCCCGGGTTTCATGGCCGGCGGCGTCGGCGACCGTCAACTCCAGGCGATGCGCCCCGGCCGGCAGCCGGTCCAGCAGGCTGTCGTTCTTGCCGGTAAAAAACGGCAGTTCGACCGGATACGGATTGTAGAGGCGCAGCAACGACCGCTTGTCCGCGGGGTCGCGATCGTACATCACCGCCTGCAACGGCCGATCGAACCAGCTCCAGCGGTCGAAGCGCAGTTCGAAAAACGCCTGCCCGTCGACGCGTAGTTCCAGGCGATACGGATAGACCGCGTCACCCTTGGCCGCAAAGCGGTCGCTCGCGGCCACCGCAATGCCGACCGGGCCTTGCACGAAAATCGGCGCCGGCGCGGTTTCGTCGGCCGGCCAATCGATCAGCAGCGGCGCGGGTTGCCCGTTGACCGTCGCCCCGGGCGCGGTCGGCGTAAATTGGATCGCGTGGATATCCGGCGCGAGATCGTCCGGCACCGGGAAACCGTTCCGTAGCGGATTGAGACTGATGAATTCGTTTTCACGCAGCTCGAAATGCAGATGAGGCGTCTTCGTGCCGCTATTGCCGCCGAAGCCGATCACCTCGCCGCGGCGCACGGCGACGGCCGGTTCCCATTCATCATAGTAGTAATCCAATCGCTCCAGACCCGTTTGACGGCGAAGCTCGCGGGCCAGATTCTGCAGGCGCGGGCTGAAGCGGTCGAGGTGGGCGTAAACGGCGACTTTACCGTCGGGCAACCGGAGATAGACCGCTTTCCCATAGCCGTATTTCGAGTCGCGCAGGCGAATCAGGACGCCGTCGTCGATGGCGACGGCCGGCGCCATGCCGATGCGGCCGAACAGGGACAGATCGATGCCGGCGTGCGGATGATCGAAGCGCGGATCTCCGAGCACGCTGGTGATTTTTTTCGCTACCCCTTTCAAGGGCCAGAGATAGGTTCCGGCCTCGCCCGCGGTCGCCACCCCGGCCGCAAACAGCGGCCAGAGCAAGAAAGTGATCGCCAGCCAAAGCCATGGACCGGACATGATTTTTTTCACCGGCATGAAATCCGTCCTCGCTCCCGAATCGCCTTATTTTCGTTTCGCACGGATGCCGTCCGCTGGCAAGATAGAATCTCGCTTGACGCCGCGGCCAAGCGAAAACGCCCGCGAAAACCCGATTCGGTCCTTTCGGAAAAATTCATTTCGTGCTAATATTCATTAGTTTAGGGAGGAAAGCCGTGCAAATGTACAAAATCGGGGATATCGCAGTCTATCCATCCCATGGAGTGGGTGTCATCGAAGGAATTGAGCAGAAAGAAATCGGCAACCAGGTTTATACCTTCTACATGCTGCGAATTCTGGAAAACGACTACACCATCATGGTGCCGACGCACAACGCCGACAAGGTCGGCCTGCGTCCGCCCATCGGGAAAAAAGAAATCCGCGAGATCTGGCAAATTCTGAAAGACACCAGCGTGACCATCGACAACCAGACCTGGAACCGCCGCCAGCGCGAATACAACGACCGCATCAAGACCGGTTGCGTCAAGCAGTTGGCCGGCGTGCTGCGCGATCTTTACGTCCTGGCCCGCGTGAAGGAATTGTCGGACGGCGAACGCAAAATGCTGAAAATCGCTCGCTCGCTGCTCGTCGGCGAGCTGTCGGCGGCCACCGCCAAAACCCCCGACGCGATCGTCAATCAGATCGAGGCGCTCTACCAAAGTTGATCCCGCGCCCCATTCCGATTAAAGTACGGGCCAACATGCCCTAGCACGAGGAGTGTATCATGCGTCGTTTCCTGTTGATGCTCGCCCTGCCCCTGCTCGCCGTCGCCGCCCTGGCCCTGGCCGCCAACGTGCAAATCTGGCCGCAACTGCCCGGGGTGCCCAACTATTCCATCGGCCTGCCCGAGGCGATGTACGGCCAACACCCGATGGATCGCGAAAGCTACGGCGAAGGCTGGTTCTGGCTGGGCGCCTATAACGACGGTTCGTACAGCTTCACCAATTTCATGATCTCGAACCTGGGACCGGGCGATAACAAAGGGACCATGGACGTCACCGTGTGGGAACCGAGCGGCAAGACCTATCTGCAACGGGCCGCCTTCACCTCCGGCCCGATGAAAGCCGCGGTCGGCACGATGGACGTGCAGGTCAACAACAATCGCGTCTGGGGCAAGTATCCCAACTTCAACCTCAAGCTGGCCGAAAAAGACATCGCCATGGACCTCCAGTACCAGGCGATTCTGCCGAGTTTCACCATCAACAGCGGGCGGGTCGTCTACGGCAAGGTCGACGATTACTACTCGGTCTACGTCACCACGCCGCGCGCGAAGGTCACCGGCACCATCAAAACGCCCGGCGGCTCGCGCCAGGTGACCGGCTACGGCTACACCGACCACGGCGTCGTGACGATGATGCCGTACGAGTACTCGAACCGCTGGTTCACCCTGCGCAGCTTCCACGAAAAATACACGCTGGACATCCTCGAATTCACCGTGCCGCAGAAATTCGGCGGCCAGACCGTGCCGATGATCATCTTCGGCGAAAACAACCAGATCGTTTACGGCGGCACCCAATACAAATTGACGCCGAGCAACTGGCAGACCGAACCCAAGTTCGGCAAGAAATATCCGGGCGATTACGATTTCGTCATCGACCGCCCGGGCAAGATCAAGGTCGAAGGCCATTACGCCGTCAAGAAAGTCATGCACGTGATCGACATTCTCAGCCAGTTGAACTTCGTCGAACGGCAGATCGCCGGCCTGTTCGCCAAGTCCTACGTCCTGCGGTTTTTCGTCGAAGTGAAAGCGAACGTGACCTATCCCGACGGGCGGCAGGAAGCGTTCACCGCTCCGGGCGTCGCCGAAGTGCTCTACATTCAGTAAGCCGATCGCGTCAGGAGGCCGCGGCCGCCGGATTCGACCGTCGCGGCCAAAAGGCGCCGAGCAAAACGACCGCGATCAGGCCGACGACTCCGCCCAGCGTCAGCCACCAGGCGAACCGGCGCAACGGCGTCGTGCCGAAGGAAAATTCCAGCCGGTGCTCGCCCGCCGGCACGCGCACCGCCACCAACCCTTGCGGCGAATCGGCGAAAGTCGTCGCCGGCCGGCCGTCCAATTCGGCTTCCCATCCCCGATACCAGAAACGATTGAGGTAAACCGTACCGTCCTGAACCAGGGAAACCGTGGCGCGGTAATGGCGCGGCCCGAGGCGATCGATCGCCGTCACCGTGCCGGTCTCCGGCTCGATCACGACGGCGGGATCGGCGGTTTCGCGGGGCTTTTTAATCACGCCGACCGGCAGAAAATCGTCGCGCGCCGTCGCGTTGACGTTCTGTTGCCGGAGTGCGTTGATGTCGACGGTTTTCTCCAACCGCTCGTAGCGTTTTTGCTTGGCGCGGCGCGGATAGTCGGCGACCCGGAAACGGTGATGATCGCCCTTCTTGGTGTCCAGCAACAGGAATTTGGAATAGGTGTAGGGGTAATAAGCCAGAAACGGCAGCAGAACGACCATCGCCGCCAGCCAGGCGCGCCATTTTTCCGGCGCCTGCTCGGCCACCCACTGTGCGACCGGCGCAACCAATAGCGAGGCCGCCAGCGCCGCCAGCAACAGGAAGCGCCAGGGGAACTGCACGAATTCGAGGATAGGAATCAACTGCCAGACGGGCAGCGACACCGCGTGGCACATCACCAGGGAAATCAGCAGCGCCACCGCCCAGAAAATCATCGGGTTGCGCCAGGCTTTGCGGGCGATGAAAACCGGCACGGCCGCCGCCAGCGCCAGCCAGTGCGCCAGGCCCAGTTGAAAGGACATCGAATCCTTGTAGCCCTCGAACGAACCGCCGTGTCCCCAGTACAACGAAAAGAACTGTCGGAAAAAAACGAAATGCTTCCAGTAAATGAAATATTCCGAGGTCAGGCTGCGCTTGGACCAGACCTGATCGGTTTCGGCAAACGCCGGCAACCAGAAAAAAGCCGCCAGCAAAACGCCGAAAACCCCGGCCAGCGCGCCCAGCAACGGCCCGCGCCAGCCCTGATGAAAATAACGGACGCTCAGGTACAGCCACCAGGCGAACAACAGCGGCGCGGAAATCATCGCCGTGATGTTATGGGTCAGCAACAGAAACGCGGCGCCGATCGCCCCGGCGGCCATCCGCCAAGCCGAACCGTCGCGCACCGCCCCGAGAATCCCCCACAAGGCCAGCGGCAGCCAGGCGAAGGCCACCGCCTCGCCGAAGGCGTGGCGGCCCAGCACGTCGGTCAGGTGGTACGGCGCCAGAACGTACAACACGCCGGCGAACGCGGCCGCCCAGGGGCCGTAGAGTTCGCGGGCCAGCAGGCCGACGAAGAGGCCGGAAAGAAAAATCGACAAACCCAGCGTGAGCTTGATCGCCACGGGGATCGAGGCGCCGAGCAGGACGAACAACTCGGAAAGCCAGTAGGTGAGCGGCGCGTAAAAATGAAACAGCAAACTGCCGTGCCCGTAATAAAACGCCTCGGCGAAGCGGGGCCACCAATCGCCCTGCCGAACCGCGTCGTCCAGCACGACCATCCGGAAATAGTCCATGAACGCGCTGTGCCCGCCCAGCAGCCAGTCGTTCCACCAGTCGCGCCCGACCAGCAGCGTGGCGGCGGCGATCCACAAGAAGGGCCAGAGATTTTTCCAGACCTTGGACAATTGAATCTCCCAACGAATAGGCCCGCATTTTCCGGTAAAACATCACCGCCGCCAAGCCCGCGTTGCCGGGTCGGCGTCCGGCGGGAACATCAGCCGCCTTCGGGGGCGGCGTCCGTTTCCTTGAACTCGTCCTCGGCGGAACCTTTTTCGAAGCGGAATCCCAGGCGGCCGGCGGTTTCCCGGTAGCCGCCGGTTTCCAGGCGGATTTGATTGTCGGGCCGCACGACGATCGCGCCGGCGGCCAATACCGGGCAGGCGGTTTCGCACTGGCCGCAGCCGTTGCAGCGGGTGCGATCGACGTGGGGTCGTCGCTTCTTTTCGGCGTCCTGCACGAAGTAGATCGCGTTGTACGGACAGGCCTCGTCGCAGACCAGGCAGAACTTTTCATCCGCCCAGACCAGGCAGCGCTCGCGGTCGATGATCGCCGTGCCGATCTTCGCGTAGCGTTTTTCCTCGAGCGGCAACGCGCGGATCGCGCCGGTCGGACAGACCTGGCCGCAGACGTTGCAACCCTGGTCGCACGGCCCCAGGCGCATGCGGTGCACCGGCGACCACAGCCCTTCCAGGCCCGCCTCGAACCAGTCGGGTTGCAGCGTGTTGGTCGGACAAGCCTTGACGCATTGGCCGCAGCGGATGCAGCGCTTGCGGAAGAGATCCTCGGGCAACGCGCCGGGCGGCCGGAGCAGCCGGTCGGCCATCAGGCGGCGCGTCGGGCTGACGTGAAACAGCAGCGCCCCAAAGCCGCCACCCAACACGCCGGTCAAAAAACGCCGGCGGCCCAGGTCGAGCGGCATCGCCGCCCGTGGCCGTGGATCGCGAAAGCGGAACGCGGTGACCTTCAGGTGGCAGTCGGAGACGCACCGCTGGCAGGCGATGCACTCGGCCGGATCGTACTCGGTTTCGCCCGGCGCGATGGCCCCCGTTTCGCAACCGCGCCGGCAGCGGCCGTCGTGATCGCACGCCGCGCCGACGACGCGCTGGAAAGGCGACAGCCGCGCCGTCAGGCCGAGCAGCGCGCCCAGCGGGCAGAGGCTGCGGCACCAGAAACGCCGTTGGAGGCGGTTGAGCAGCAGAATGGTCACGAACAGAACCGCCGCGACCAGCGAACCCGACGACAACAGCGGCTGCGGCAGACGCGCGTAATACAGCGCGACCCAATCGGCTTTTTCGGCCAGCGGCCGCAACGTGTCCAGGCCGGTGTTGCTTAAAAACACCGCCGCCGGGTGCAGCAAATAGGTGGCCGTCCGCGTGAACAGGGCGATGGGGTCCAACACGAAGGCGAGGCCGTAGCCGGCGGCCGCGGCCGTCAGGATGACGATCAGGTGAACATACTTGAGGCCGCGCGCGATCCGCGCTTCGTTCGGCCAGCGGCGCTTGCGGCGCCGGTACAGCAGGTCGTCGGTCAGTTCGATCGTCGTGCCCAGCGGGCAGACCCAACCGCAGAAAAACCGGCCCAGCAGCGCGGTCGCGAGCAAAATGACCAGCGCGGCGCCGAGCCCGGCCACCGCCGTGCGCGCCGCCAGGGAGGCGGTGATCAGCAGCAGCGGGTCCATCCGCAGAAACAGCTCGACCGGCAATTGGACCCGCAGCGGAAAGGTGGTCAGCGCGATCAGCACCAGAAACAGGGACAGAAAGGACAGTTGCAGGAAGCGCCGCACGGTCATGCGTACACCAGGGGCGTCTCCACGGCGGCCTGGTAAAGCTGGCCGACGCCCATCTCCACCGCGAAGCGGATGTGCGGCACGTCGAGCGGTTTGAGCTTTTTACCGTTCCAGTCCGAGAGGGTGACCGCAACGCTGTCGATGGCCACCGGGTCGAACCCGCCGTAGACCGTCTGCAACACCTTCACCTCGCCCGGCCCGCCCGGGCCGCCGCTCGCTAGGACGCGCGTCGCGTCCAGGATGATCAGCTTGGGTTTGATGAAGGTGGAAAAGTCGGCGATCGCCTGGTGCAGGTCGAAATCGCCGTGCCATTCGCGGCGATTTTTTACCACGCCCATCCAGTTTTTCATGCTGAACGAAACCAGCGCGCCGCCGTGGCTCTTCGCGGTCGGCACGTTGATCAGGCAGTCGCAATCGAGCACCGGCCGCAGCACCGCCGCCTTTTTCAACTGGCGGCCGCGCGGAATCGCCACCGGCGCGAAAAACTTGTCGTCGTTGACCCACTGCACCGTCACGTCGTGCAGCGTCCCCAGTTCCTTGCGGAACGTGGTGCGCGCCTCGCAGGCGATGATCGGGTGCACGGGATTGTCGAGAACCTGGATCGACTTGGCGCCGGCCGCGAGGGCCAGTTCGGCGAGGGTTCGCACGACGATCGGATCGGTGGTCGCGCCGTGGCTGGGCACCGAGGCGAAACCCATGTTGGGCTTGATCACCACCTTGTCGCCCTTGGAAACGAATTTGCTCATCCCGCCCAGTTTCTCGATGAGCTGGCGCACGACCGCGCTCGGCTCGCCCTTGAAACCGATCACCGGCGGCGCGGCCTGCGCGACCAGCGGCACTTGCGCGGCCGCCGCGGCGGCGATCATCCCTTGCAACATTTCCCGGCGGGTAATTTTCATGCGGCGCTCCTCATCGTTTTTTCATGCCGCCATTTTCCCCAAAGAACCCGGCCAATGGCAACGCCGGCCGGCAAATAAGATTGACGCGCGACAAGCCCGCCGCCGGTTCAGGCGTTTGCGTCGGCGATGGCCGCGCGCAGCCGGACGACGATCGTTTCGTCGGCCCCGGGCAGATCGCCGAGCTTGACCGCGGCCTTGGTCCGCGCGCCGTGAAAATCGCTACCGGCCGTGGGCAACAGCCGGAAGTGCGCGGCGGCTTCCAGCCAGCGGCGGGCGGTCACCGGATCGTGATACGAGCAGATGGCTTCGACGCCCCGCAGACCGGCCGCGACCGCCGTTGCGAATTCAGTGGCCGGCAGATCGCGCGGATGGGCCAGCACCGGCACCGCCCGCAGTTCGCGCAGCCGCGCCACGGCGGCGCGAAACGGCAGCGACTCGCCGCCGACGTCGGCGGGTCCGCCTTTGGCGAGCACGTCGAAGTAGAAATTGACATACGGATCGGCGGCCTTGGGGCCCTCGCGGTATGGCGCCAGCAACGGGTGCCGGTGATTGGCGGGATCGGCGTTCAGGGCATCGAGAAAACTCGAGCCGGTGGGCAGCCGGCCGGCGGCGTAGGTTTGCACGGCGGCCAGCGTCAGGCGCAGGCCCAGTTCGGTCAGCCGCCGCACCCGGCGTTCGGCCTGGCGCAGAAAAAGCCGTTCGATTTCGCCGAACCACTCGCGCACCGCCGGCGACTCGTCGGCGATGCCGTAACCCAGCAGGTGCAGTTCGCGGCCGTCCAGTTCGGTATTCAGTTCGACGGCGGGGATGAATTCGATGCCGGTCTCGCCGGCCAGCTCCCGGCCCGCGGGCAAAGCGGCCAGCGTGTTGTGGTCGGCGAACGAGAGGGTCGTGACGCCGATCTCCCGCGCCATCGCGAACAACTCGCGCGGCGAATGCTGGGCGTCCGCGCTGGCATGGGTGTGGACGTGCAGATCGATCATCCCGCGCCCGGCCGGCAGGGATCCACCGGCCCCTCCTCGCCGATCAGGTGGGTGATCAGCGAGCGCGGCGTCTGGTCGAAGTAAACGTTGCGGACCCGCAGGTTCTCGCTCTCCACCACGCCCAGTTCCGCCGCCGGCCGCTCGCGGATCGAGAACCAGCCGGCGCGCTCGGCCGACAGGCGCTTGAGGCGCGGGCACAAGACGTGCAACGGCGCCCCGCGGTCACGGCAGGCCAGCGCCAGCGGATACGTGCCGATCTTGTTGACCAGCACCGTCGGCAACAGGGCGTCGCACCCGACGACCGCCGCGGCGCCCTCTGTTAAAAACCCGGGCAGCGCGGCGTCGGCGACAACCGTCACCGGAAAGCCCAGTTGCGCCAGGCGGCGGGCCGGCGGCAGTCCCTCGTTCAGCGGGCGGGACTCGCCGAAGATGAGGTGGGGCCGTTCGGTCAGGCGCGCGATCGCCGCCTCCACCAGGCTGCTCTGCGACAGGGTGACGATCGTGGAATACGAGGCCAGCAGGGCCGCCGCGTAGGTGGCGGTCAGGGCCGCCGACTTTTCGACCTGGGCCAGATAGTTTTTCAGGTAGGCCGAAAAGTGGCCGTCGCTTCGTCGGCGGGCCAGGGTTTCCAGGTCGGCGGAGAGGTTGATCAAGGTCGCCATGCCGCAATGTGTCTGGCTGATTTCGCGCGCCACGGACAGGATCCGGCCTTCCGTTTCGCCCTCGTCCAGCATCCGGCACAGCAGGGCGACGGCGTCGGCGGTGATCGGGGTCGCACCGCGAACGTTGTCGTCCAGAATATCTCTTAGAAGTTGCTCCTGATTCATCATGCTGCTAAGATTAGCAGACCCGGTGAAAAAGTTGAATCGAGGGAGGAAGAGCATGGGGCGCATCGAAATTTTGGTCGTCGGACACGAAATCCTGACCGGCCGAACCCTGGAAGCCAACGCCAACTGGCTGGCCAAACGGATCGTCGCGCTCGGCGGCGCGGTGGCCCGGATCACCATCCTCGACGACGACCCGGAAGCCATCGCCGCGCTGGTTCTGGAGGCGAAGGAACGCGGGACGCGCCTGTTGCTCACCACGGGCGGCCTCGGTCCCACCTTCGACGACCGGACGCTCGCCGGCATCGCGCAGGCGATCGGCGTGCCGCTGCGGATCGACCCGGAAGCGCGCCAGTTCATTGAAGACAAATACCACGCGCTGTTCCGCGACGGCCTGGTGGAAACCGACGGTCTGACCCCGGAACGCGAAAAAATGGCCAACCTGCCGGCCGGCGGCACCTGGCTGGACAACCCGGTCGGCACCGCGCCGGGCATGGCGGTCCGGTTCGGCGAAATGGAAATCTACTCGATGCCGGGGGTGCCGCGCGAGATTCATGCGATGTTCGATCTGGCGCTGTCGGTCAAGCTGGCCGAAATGTTCGGGCGGGCCGGCTTCGCCGAGGTCACCATGCCGACCGACGCCACCGACGAATCGATCCTAACCCGCCTGGCCGCGGAAATGTGCGCCAAGTACATCGGGCTGCACGTCAAGACCAACCCGACCTACTTCGGCGACGACGAGGGATTGCGGGTGACGTTCTCGGCCAACGCCGTCACCAACGAAGCGGCGCGGACCCTGGTGGAGCAGGCGATGGCCGATTTCAAAAAACAGCTCGCCGCCCAGGCCGACGCGGGAAAATAGCCGCCGGCTCAGTCCGCCCGCTCGCCCTCGCCCACCCTGGCGACGACCATCCGCTCGAGCGTGAGGTATTTGCGAACGACGGCCGCGATCTGCTTTTCGGTCACCTTCCGCACCCGGTCCGCCAAGAGCAGGTGCGCGCGATAGCCCAGATCCAGCAGTTCGTTCAAGCCCATCGTGAGCGCCACGCTGCCGGCGGTCTGCATGTCCAACTGGTGGCTGCCGATCAAATAGCGCTTCGCCCAGCGCAGTTCCCGGCCGGCGGGCGGCTGGGAAATGACCCGTTCCAGTTGTTCCAGCAGCGCGGCCAGCGCTTCGTCGGCCGTTTGCGGGCTCGTCCCCAGGTAGACGCCGAACGATCCCCGCTCAATGCCCTCGCGCACGAAGCTGAACACGCTGTAGGCGAGGTGCCGGCGGTCACGCAGTTCGAGAAACAGCCGGCCGCCCTGCCCCGACAGCGCCGCGTTGAGCACATGCAGCGCGTATTCGTCCGCCGAACCGATGCGGCTGCCCAGAAAGCCGACGAGCAGGTGCGTCTGTTCCTTGGCCAGCGTTTCCGCCACCCGGACCACGCCCGCCGGCGGTTGCGGCGGCGGCAGCCGCAACGGCGCGAACGGCCGCGCCGGCAGGTCGCCGAAGGATTTTTCGATGCGCGCCAGCGCGGCCTCGAAAGACACGTCGCCGGCGATGGCGATCACCAGGTTGGCCGGGCATAGCAATTCCTGCCAGTGAAGGCGCAGGGCTTCCGCGTCCAGCCCGCGCAACGTTTCCTCGCTGCCGAGCATCGGCAAACCGTACGGATGGGCGGGAAAGAGCGTGCGCATGAACAGGTCGCGCACGACTTGCGACGGGTTGTCGAGCTTGTCGCGGATGTAGCCGGTGATTTCCTGTTTTTTCCGCGCCAATTCGGTCGAGCGGAACGCCGGCTCGCGCATCGCCTCGGCGACCAGCTCGAAGCCGCGATCGAAATCACGCGACAGGAATTCGGCGCCCACGCCGATCGAATTGTTGCCGGAAATGCCGTGCATGTTGCCGGCCATGCCCTCGACGATCTTGGCGAAGGTGATCGCGCTCAGCCGCGCGGTGCCGCGCGTCAGCATCTGCGCGGTCAGGTTGGCGATGCCGTTGTTCGCCGCGGTCTCGTAACGCAGCCCGCCCAGCGACAGGGTGCGGATCGCCACCAGCGGCGCGTGATCGGTTTCCTGCACGATCACCCGGATGCCGTTGGGCAACACCGCCCGCTTCAACCGGCGCCGGCAACCCGCGCAGCCGATCAACGCCGGCGCGACCGCCGCCTTTTTCGCCTTGGCGACCGGCTTGGCGGCACTGGTCACCGCCTGCCGCGCCTGCCGTGACAACTGCGCCAGTTCGCGCGGCTGGAGCTTGAAATCGCTCGGCACGAGCACGGTTGCCGTCAGGTTGGCGTGCGTGAAAAAGCGCTCCGCCGTCCGCCGCAAGCCGGCGCGGTCGGCCGCCAGCACACGCTCCAGGTAGCGGCGCTCGAGGTCGACGCCGCCGGACAGAATGACCGAGTAACCCAGCGCCTGGCCGATGCCGCTGGCCGTTTCGCGTTTGCCGATGAACGCCGCCTCGATGTTGAGCTTCGCGCGTTCCAGCTCTTCCTCGCTCACGGGGTTCGCGCTCAATTGGTAGGTCTCCGCCAGCACGGCCTGATAGGCTTCGCGGATCAGTTCCGGATTGGTGGACGCCTCGATGCCGAACAGGCCCGGATCGCGCGACGAGAAGACCTGGGTGGTGACCTCGTGCACCAGCCGCTTCATCGATTTGACGCGGTGTTCGAGCCGCGAGGAATCGCCGTGGCCCAGGATCAACGACAGCAGGTCGAGCTCCGCGGCGGCCGGGTCGCCCCAGGAAACCCCGTGCCAGGCCAGCGCCAGGTGCGCCTGACGGATCGGATCGCGCATCACCAGCGAGCGGTTGTGGGTCTGCGCCGGCTCGACCGGCCGGGGCGCCGCGCGTAAGGGGCCGCCGGGCAGCGCGCCGAACAGTTTGGCGATCAACCGCCGCGTCGGCTCCCATTCGAAATCGCCCGCCACGGCCAGCACCAGGTTCGGGGCGCGGTAATGCTTGCGGTAGAAACGCAACAACTCGCCGCGCTTCAGGGCGCGCAACACCCGCGGATCGCCGAGAATCGGCTTGCCGTACGGATGCGCGCGGAACGCCTCGCCCCAGCAACCTTCCGACACGTGGTACTGCGGCAGGTCGCGATAGAGGCGGATTTCCTCGAGCACGACCTCGATTTCCTTGCGCAGTTCGTCGGCGTCGAAGGTCGCGCCGCCGATGGCGTCGGCCAGGATGTCCAGGCCCAGTTCCAGATCGTCGCGGCCCATCGTCAGGTAATAGCAGGTGTGATCGTAGCTGGTGAAGGCGTTGATCTCGCCGCCGGCGCCCTCGACCTCGCGCGCGATCTGCCCGACCCCGCGCCGTGCCGTGCCCTTGAAAATCATGTGCTCGTGCAGGTGCGCCAGCCCCGCCTCGGCCGGCGATTCGTCGGCGCTGCCGACGCCCACCCAGGCCGACAGGGAGACGACGGGCGAAAAGCGGGCCTGCTGCAGGACGACGCGCAGGCCGTTGGACAGCGTCAGGAGGGCGGGATCGGCGGACTGGTCAGGCCGGCGGCTTCGAGTTTTTGCCACAATTCCTCCCGGATCATCAGGTCGACCTTCCAACCGGGGAAGACCGGGTACACCTGATACCGATGATAGGGACCGTCGTAGCGCTCCTCGTATTTCTTCCGCTCGTTCTCGCGGACGAGGATCACGTCTTGCTTCACCGTCTGGGGCGGCTTGGCGCCCTCGACCTTCACCTTGCGAAAATCGCGCAGGTAAAAGCGTCCGGGGTTCTTCGAACCGCCGGAAATGAAAATCGGCAACCGGTCGCCGGCGCCGGAGACCGCGGCGATCTTCCGCAGGTCGGCCGGCAGTTGCTCGTACTCGCGCTGCGTCTGCACGTAGACGACATCGTGGCGCCGGGCCTCGTTGCTGTCGTTGTGATTGTAATCGTATTCGCGGAAATTGAGTATGTACGAAAATTGCCCGTAATACGCCAGCCCCGCCACGGTCAGCACGGCGAGCAGCACCCGCAGGGCGTTGTAGCGCAGCGCGGTCCAGAGGTCGGAAAAACCGTCGGCCGCGACGAGCATCCAGACGATGCCGATCGACAGCACGCACCACGGCGTCTTGTAGGGGATCACGCTGTAGACGCCCTGGATGACCACGGCCACGGCCAGGATGGCCAGCGACCGCGGCTTGCTTTTCCAGAAGGCGCGCAATGCCGCCCAGGCCACGAACGGCAACACCGGCCAGTAATATTTGTAAAGCAGCACGAAGAAATAATGCCAGGCCTTCACGTGGGTCGGCTTCTGCACCCCGGTCTGGAACCAGGGGAAATAGGCCGCGAAGAAATCGAGCAGGCCGTGCGGGTTGCGCAGGAAGTTGCTGAACAGCAGCAGCCACAGGCTGACGCCCATCCCGAGCGCCCAGAGCAGCGGTTGCCGGTCGGGCCGCCCCAGCAAGGCTCCGAAGTGCAGCGACGCCGCCTCACCGGTGCGCCGGGCCGTCAGCCAGTAGATCGCCCACGCCGCGAGAATCGCCGCCACGTTGAACGCGGCGGTTTCCTTCACCGCGAAGCCCAGCACCGCGAACAGATAGCACCAGATGACCGCCGTCGCCTTGCCGGATCGGATCGCCTCTAAAAACATCCAGATCAGGCCGACGGTCGCGAAGGAAAAATACACCTCGTGTAAAAAGGTCTTGTCGAAGTAGACGTTCGCCGGGCTGAGCGCCAGCACCGCCGCCGCGAAAAGCGCGCCCGGCGCGCCCACCTCGCGGCCCAAAAGCAGCACCAAAAGTACGGTCAGAACGCCGAACAGCGCCGGCATGAAACGGATCGTCGTTTTCGAAAAACCGGCGATTTTTGGCGCCGGCAAGGCCAGGTAATAAAGCAGCGGGCCGTGATAGGCGGTTGGGTTGTATTGGTAATTACCGGTATCCAGAAGTTTCTTTGTGAAGACATAGTTGACGCATTCGTCGTGATGCACGGGCTTGAGTTCCAGCCCGGCCAGCCGGTAAAAAGCGGCCACGGCCAGAATCGCCAAGGCCAGGACAACAATCATCATTTGCCGGATTTTCATGCGGCGAATCTTGGCACAGCCGCCCTGCCGGGGTCAACGGCACTTACTCGAATTCGACTGAGTCTTTACCGCTCACTCTTCCCCGATCATGTCGCCCGCGGTGCCCTGATCGGCGAAGCCGTAAATCTTCCACAACCACGGCCCGGGAATCCTTGTCCACGTCTCGCCGTCGTAATGCATGACGCCCTTGTATGGGCCGACGACGTAGACATCGCCGCCGGGG
>JAAYVF010000040.1 GCA_012517325.1 Myxococcales bacterium
AGGATCTGTCTATACAGAACCCCTGGCGACCACGCTTGATGAAAACGGCGATTTATTTGTCGCCGGAACCTACAGTGTCGAAGAAGAAGTGATCGAAAACGTCGGCGGCTGCGGCTGCTGATTCGATTTCCTGCCGACGTTCTCACCTTCCAAATCCGCTTTACATGGCCATCGATCCTAGCGGATCGAAGACCACGGCACCCCGAAATGAATGAATCGCCGACGTTTTCACCTTCCAAATCCGCTCGGCATGGCCATCGATTCAGTGTCTTTCAACCCGACTTTTTAATTTCAACCACTCCTCATTTTTTTCTTGACGGTGGCAAAAAAATGGATACGATGAAAACGAAATGAATGAAAACCGTTTACAAAGGGTTTTTCGATGTCGGATGAGAAACTGAACGTTGCCGCACTGCTGAGCGGGGAAGCGTCCGAGAGCGAGGACAAGACCCGCCTGCGCATCATCACATACGCCCACCGGATTTTTCTGGAGCGCGGTTTCCGCAAGATCACGGTCGAGGAGCTGTGCGCCGGCATGGCGCTGAGCAAGCGCACCTTTTACAAGTACTTCAAAAACCGCGACGACCTCGTGCTGGCCATCCTGCAGGAGGTCGTCCGGACGCGGTTCAGCAAGGTTTTCTTCAACTTGAATTCCGACCAGCCGGTGCGGCAGGTCATCCTGCGGCATTTTCAGCTTTTGCAGGAAGAGGCCTTTCAAAATATCTCGCTGGTATTCTTGTCCGACGTGCAGGATCTGATGCCCGAGCTATGGGAGTTCATCGATCAGGTGCGCGCTCAGGTGGCGCTGGGCCTGGGCCGGCTCATCGAACGCGGGCAGCGCGAGGGGGCGATTCGCCGCGAGATCGATCCGGAGGTTTTCGGCAAGATCATCGAGGCCTTTTTGCTGCGGGTCGCCGATCCGCGTTACGTGATGACCCTGGGTCTGAACCTGCAGCAGGTCGCCGGGACGATGCGGGAACTCATCATGCACGGCGTGATGGTTCCGGAAGAGGAAGGAGGCCGCTGATGCTGGCCCGGATTTATCCCTATGTGTTGGCGCTGGTCATTCTGCTGGGCGTCGCCGCCTTCGCCCTGGACGCCCGGGCGGCGGAAACGGACGCCTGGTCGTTGGACGACGCCATCCGCTTCGCCATGGAGCACAACCCCGACATCAAGGAGCGGGCGGCGGGTATCGAGGTGGCGCGCCAGGCGAAAGACGAGGTGCTGTCCGGGTTCATGCCGCAGCTCAACCTGACCGGCGGCTACCAGTACATCGACAACGTTCCGGAGATCGACGTCAAGTTTTCCCCCGATCTTCCCGCGGGGATGCCGGAGATCAAGATCGACAAGAGCATCCGCATGGGCGCCGCCGACAACTACAAGGTCGAACTGGGGCTCAATCAACTGCTGTTCGCCGGCGGGCGGGTCTATTACGGCTACCAGGCGCGCGACCGGCAGGTCGAGGCGAAGGAAATGGAGACCGCGGCGGCGCGGCTGGCCGTGGCGCGCCAGACCGCCGAGGCCTATTACGGCGTGCTGATCGCCCGCGAGGTGTACGCGGCCCAGTCCGCGGCCCTCGACTCGGCGAAGGCGCACCTGGAACACGTGACCCATCGGTTCGAGGCGGGCGCCGCCTCGCGCTTCGAGCTGCTGCGGGCCCAGGTGGAGGTCGCCAACCAGGAGCCGGAGGTCAGCAAGGCCGCCGCGCTGATCGAAACGGCCGAGGCCGGGCTGCGCCGCGTGCTGGGCGCGGAAAAGGACCGGCCGCTGCATCTGGCGGGCAAGCTGGAAACGGCGATTCAGCCGGCGCAGGAGGCGCAGATCCTGGACGAAGCCCTGAAAAACCGGCCGGAATTATCGGCCCTCGCGGCCGGCCGGGAAGCCTTCGAGGAGGCCGGTCGCAGCCGGCGCGGCGAGATGCTGCCGGCCGTCGCCCTGACCGGAACCTACGGTTTTCAGAAGCCGTACTACACGAACCTGGACGGCGACTACAACTGGACGGTCGGCGTCGGGCTTTCGCTGCCGCTGTTCGACGGCCTGCGCGCCTATCGCGGCATGAAGAGCAACTACGCCCAGGCCGAGGCGATGGATCAGAGCGCCTGGCGCACCAAGCAGGACATCCGGCTGGAGATCCGCAACGCCAGCCTGAACCGCGACGAATCGATCACCCGCATCGCCTCGACCCGCGCCAACCTGGACCGGGCCGGCGACATGGTGGCGATCGCCGAGAACAGCTTCACGGCCGGCGCGGTGACCAGCCTGGAGGTGATCGACGCCCAGCTCGCGGCGACGCGGGCGCGGGTGGCGTATTTGAAGGCGTTATACGATTACCGGATCGCGGCAGTGCGGCTCGCGGCGGCGGCCGGCGACTGGCAGGCGATCGGGAGGTAGCGGCGATGAAGAAAGTCATTCCGTTGTTGTTGGTTCTGGTCCTGATCGGCTATTTCGGTTACCGCTCGTGGGAAAAGGACCGCGCCGAGAAACTGGACGATCGGTTTTACGGCACCGCGGAGGCCGAGGAAGTGATTCTGAGCGCCCAGGTGATCGGCGAGGTGCGGGAATTCAACGCCCAGGAGGGGCAGGCGGTCAAGGCCGGCGACCTCCTGGCGCGGATCGACGATACCTCCCTGCAGGCCCAACTCAAGCAGGCCAACGCGGCCGCCCACGCCGCCGGTTCGCAGGCCGAGGTCGTCGCGGCCAACCTCAGCGGCGTCAACACCGAACTGGCCCGCATCGACAAACTGCTGGCCAGCGGCTCGGCGACCACGATGCAGCGCGACACCCTGGGCACGCAGAAGGCCGCGCTGCTCGCCCAGAAGCAGGCGATCCTCAGCCAGGTCAAGCAGGCCAAGGCCGCCGCCGGCGTGGTCGAAACCCAGATCGACCACACTCGCGTCACCGCCCCGGTTGCCGGAACGATCCTGCGCACCCACGTCCAGCTCGGCGAAACGGTTTTTCCCGGCTCCGCGCTGCTGACGATGGCCGACCTGACGACCATGGAGGTTTACGCCTACGTGCCCGAACCGATGCTCGGCCGCGTCAAGCTGGGCGAAACGGTCGAGATCTTCACCGACGCCGAGCCGGGCAAGCCGCTGGCCGGCACCGTCAGCCACATCGCCGACAGCGCCGAGTTCACGCCGAAGAACGTGCAGACCAAGGACGAGCGCGTGCGCCTGATCTACAAAATCAAGATCCTGGTTCCCAACCCCGACGGCGTGCTGAAGATCGGCATGCCGGTGGACGTGCGGTTCACCGCGAGGTAGCCATGTCGTTGCTGGAAGCGGCCGGTTTGCACAAGGCGTTCGGCGAGGTGAAGGCCGTCGGCGGCATCTCGTTCAACGTCGCGCCGGGCGAAATCTTCGGCCTGATCGGCCCGGACGGCGCCGGCAAATCCACCACCCTGCGCCTGATCGTCGGCCTGCTCGACGCCGACGGCGGCCGCATCATGGTGGACGGCCTGGACGTCGCCCGGCAACCGGAGGAAGTGCGCGACCGCCTCGGCTACATGCCCCAGCAATACAGTCTGTATCCCGACCTGACCGTCGCCGAAAACCTGCGCTTTTACGCCGACATGTACTTCGTACCGAAAAAGGAGCGCGCGGCGCGGCTCGAAAGGCTGTACGCCTTCTCGCGCCTGAAGCCTTACGCCGACCGACCGGCCGGCAAGCTCTCGGGCGGCATGTACAAGAAGCTGGCGCTCTCCTGCAACATGATCCACACTCCCAAGCTGCTCCTGCTCGACGAGCCCACCAACGGCGTCGACCCCCTGTCGCGTCGCGAATTGTGGCAAATCCTGTACGCCTTCGCCGCCGAGGGCGTGGCGATCGTGGTCAGTACGCCTTACATGGACGAGGCCGAGCGCTGCCACCGCGTGGCGCTGATCCACCAGGGAAAACTGCTGGACGTGGACGCGCCGGCGGCGATCCTCGGGCGTTATACCGACCGCCTGCTCGAACTGGTCGCCGACGAACCGCGCGCCGCGCGCGAGGCGCTGGCCGGCGTGCCCGGCCTGAATCGCATCTATCCGGCGGGCGAGGCGCTGAAAATCGCGGCGCGGAAGGACGTTGCCGCCGCGGAGGTCGTCCGGCAGGCGCTGGCGGCGCGCGGCCTGTCCGCGCGTTCGCTGCGCGAGACGCGGCCGAATTTCGAGGATGTGTTTTTGTCCCGCGTGGAGGACCGGCCATGAAGGTCGTCGACGCCCGCGAGCTGGTGAAACGGTTCGGCGATTTCGTCGCCGTCGACCGTGTTTCGCTGGACATCGAGGCGGGTTCGGTTTTCGGTTTTCTCGGCCCCAACGGCGCCGGCAAAACCACGATGATCCGCCTGCTGTGCGGCCTGCTCGTTCCCGAGGAAGGGCAGGCGACCGTGCTCGGTTTCGACCTGCGCCGGCAGACCGACCGCATCAAGGAGCGGATCGGCTACATGAGCCAGCGTTTTTCGCTCTACGCCGATCTGACCGTCCGTCAGAACCTCGAATTTTACGCCGGCGTCTACAACATCCCCCGCGCGCGGCGGCGGGCGCGGCTCGAGTACGCGCTGCGCATCGCCGACCTGCAGGCCGACGCCGGCCGCCTGACCGCGACCCTGCCGGGCGGGGTGCGCCAACGCCTGGCGCTGGGCGCGGCGATTCTGCACGAGCCGCAGATCGTGTTTCTCGACGAGCCGACCGCCGGGGTCGATCCGGTCAACCGGCGCCTGTTTTGGGATCTGATCGACCAGCTGCGGCACGCGGGCACGACGGTGTTCGTCACGACGCACTACATGGACGAGGCGGAGAACTGCGACCGGCTGGTGCTGATCTACTCGGGCCGCAAGATCGCCGAGGCCTCGCCGCGGGCGCTGGTCGACGAGGTGTTGGCCGGGGCGATGTTCGAGGCCGCCGGCGCGCCGCCCGACACCATCGTGCGGCAACTGGCCGGGCAGGCGGGCGTGCAATCGGCCCAGGTGTTCGGCCTGGCGGCGCGGGTGCTGCTCGACCGCGGCCCCGACCCGGCGGGCGACCTGGCGCGGCGGCTGCGGGCGGCCGGCCTGCCGGGGCTGCAAATCCGGCCGGTGCGGCCCACGCTCGAGGACGCGTTCATCCGCCTGATCGAACTCGAGGACGAGCGCATCCGCGCGGCCGGGGGGCGGACGCGATGAAAAGCCGCATCCCCGCCATCGCCCGCAAGGAAACGCTGCACATCCTCCGCGACTGGCGCACCCTGGCGATGGCCTTCGTCCTGCCGTTGATCCTGATCCTGCTGTTCGGCTACGCGATCACCTTCGACATCAAGCACCTGCGCCTCGCGGTGGCCGACGAGGACCAGACCAAGGCCAGCCGCGCCTTCGTCGAAAAATTCACCGCCAGCGACTACTTCGTCGTCACCGCCCGCCCGGCCCACGCCGCGCAACTGCCGGAATTGCTGCGCGACGGCACGGCGCAGGTGGCGCTGGCCATCCCCCAGGATTTCGCCAAGCACCTCGAACAACTGCGCGGCGAAACGGTGCAGATCCTGGTGGACGGCGCGGAGAACAACACCGCCAGCATCGCCGGCGGCTATTTGCAGACGATCGTCGGCGCCTACAACCTCGAACGGGTCCGCGACCTGCTGGCCAGCAAGGGCCTGGGCACCGCCGGCATCCCGCCGATCAACCCCGAGGTGCGCATCTGGTTCAACCCGTTGGTCGATTCGGCGACGACGATCGTGCCGGGCCTGATCGCGGTGATCATCATCCTGATGTCGGCGATGCTGACCAGCCTGACCATCGTGCGCGAGCGCGAAAACGGCAGCCTGGAGGGGCTGATCGCCACGCCGGTGCGCAAGCATGAAATCCTCGTCGGCAAGATCATCCCATACTTCGTGATCGCCCTGCTCGACACCGCGCTGATCGCGCTGGTCGGCGTGTTCGTCTTCGCCGTGCCGTTCAACGGCAGCGTGCCGCTGTTCCTGGCGATCGCCGCCGTGTTCACCTTCGCGGGTCTGTCGATCGGCCTGATGGCCAGCGTGGCCTCGAGCAACATGATGCTGGCCAACCAGATCGTCCTGCTGACGACGATGCTGCCCAGCCTGCTGATCTCGGGATTCATGTTCCCCATCAGCTCGATGCCCGATTGGGTGCAGGCGATCACCTACCTCGTGCCGGCGCGCTACTTCATCGCGATCGCCCGCGGCATCATGCTCCGGGCCGCGCCGCTCGAGGATTTGCTCGGTCCGACGGCCCTGTTGCTGGGCGTCGGGCTGCTGTTTTTCGCGCGCGCCAGCGCGACGTTCCGGAAGAAGCTGTAGGAGGCGACGGTGTTGCGCATTCTGCACATGGCCCGCAAGGAATTCATCCAGGTCTTCCAGGACCGGCGGATGGTCGCGATCCTGTTCGTCGCCCCGGTGCTGCAATTGTTCCTGTTCGGCTACGCCATTACCACGGACGTACGCAACATCGACCTGGGCGTGATGGATCTGGACGATTCGTCGGCCAGCCGCGAACTGACGCGGGCGGTGCTCAATTCGGGCTATTTCGTGTTCGCCGGGCAGCTGGACGGCGACGAAGCGATCGCCGGGGCGCTGGTGCACGGCGACGCCGACGTGGTGCTGGTCGTGCCGCACGGCTTCGGCAACGACCTGGCGCGCGGCCAGACCGCGACGGTGCAGGTGCTGCTCGACGGCAGCGAATCGAACTCGGCCAACCTCGCGGTGGGCTACCTCGGAAAAATCCTGCTCTCGTACGGCGATGTGGCGCTGGAGCGGCGGGCGGCGCTGCTGTCCGCGCGGCTGGGCGGGCGCCCGCTGAGCCTGCCGATCGTCAACGCCGAAACGCGCTACCGTTTCAATCCGGAGTTGAAATCCTCGTGGTTCATGGTGCCGGGCGTGCTGGGCATGATCATGATGATCATCACCATGCTGATGACCAGCCTGGCGATCACCCGCGAGCGCGAGATCGGCACGATGGAGCAGCTCATCGTCACGCCGATCCAGCCCTGGCAACTGCTGGCCGGGAAGATGCTGCCGTTCGCGCTGATCGGCCTGGTCGACGTGACGCTGATCCTGCTGGCGGCGATGGGGCATTTCGGCCTGCCGCTACGCGGGTCGCTGGCGCTGCTCTACCTGGCGGCGGGGGTTTTTCTCTTCACAACGCTCGGCCTGGGCCTGTTCATCTCGACCATTTCGCACACCCAGCAGCAGGCGATGTTCACCTCGATCCTGATCATGATGCCGGCGGTGCTGCTCTCGGGGTTCATGTTTCCGATCGACAACATGCCGCGGTCGATCCAGTACCTGACCTACGCCAATCCGCTCCGTTATTTCCTGATCATCGTGCGGAATGTCATTTTAAAGGGTTGCGGCTGGAACGTGCTCGCCCCGCAGTTCGGCATGCTCTTCCTGCTTGGGCTGATCCTCTTCGCCCTGGCCAGCTTGCGGTTCCGCAAGACGATCCAATAAGAACCTCGATCATTTCTTTTATTTTTATCGACGATATTTTCGTATTGAGAAAGGTTATTACAAACGGATGGCGGGAAAATAATTGTCACTGAGTGTCATAACATTGAAATATAAAAAGCTATTTTTCTTGACGATTTGGCTATGAGTGTTGTAATTTTTATAAACTGTTGGATGACCATGAACTTCATGGCGGCGCCGAAAGGCTTGGGAATTGCGAATGCTCGTCGGTAAATTCTCCCTTTTTCGTTATCCTTTTGCGATATCCGCGATACTGAAAACTTGTTCCCCGATCAGGAGATCCTAATGATCAGGAAAATTGGCCTGTTTCTTTTGATTTCAGTCTTTTTAGCAGGGATCTTTATTGCGTTATCCAAGCAAGATCGTTCGGAAGCCCGGGAACCCATGAGCGACAGTTCCGATTTTCTGGATGAGGATCCTTACCTGGGCGACGGCGCTTATGCCGAATGGGCCGCCGACGGATCGGAAGTAATCGGTCCCGACGGTGGCGCTTCCCTGGCGACGCTGATTATTCACGGACGCGAAACCGAGGACATCGTTGTTCGGTTGACGATGGTCGCCAATATCGGTGCGCTGCGTACAACCATTTTGGACGACGAGGTCGCGGTAGGCCAAAACGCTGAAACGGCAATCTCTTTGGATGTGCGGCCGGCGTTTTCCTTGCACCCGAAACAACAAATGTACCCGACGAAGATCTCCGGAACCGTGGAGGTCGTTTCGTCTCCGAAGGGGTATTTCAAGGGACAGACGGTGCTCTATCTATACTTCGCGCTCAAAGGCGAACAAGCATCGATCTACGATGCTCAAACGTTTTTCGAAACCTATCCCCGTGGCGTGACCGACGAGTCCTAACTGGCGCGGGTGCAAAAACTCATTGAATCCAACGAGGATCGCGGCGAGTTCGCGCAAGGCGGCATCATTCCAGCGGGCGTGTATGAATTCGAGCCGTTGGCGAAGTAAGTTATAGTAATTGAGAATTGAGGAGATCATACATATGCCCAAAAAAATGATGGTGTTGTTTTATATATTGGTGGTTTATGCGATATTGACATCAAATGCTTTTGCATTGTCTCAGTCAGTTCGATTTTGTTTTAGAATTGATATTAATTTAAGTGATGCCTCGAACACTGAGGGCGATTACATTATAAATAATAATCCAATTGTTGCCTATGGTATCAATGCGAAAGTCAGTGAAAATGGAACAGGAATAGATCTGTTTAATGGTTGGACCGATGCCGATACCGGCTGTACTCCGTACATGACTATGTCCACATTAAAATCATATTATATCAGAGCTTATAGTATATCCAAATCGGCCGAGAGCAATTATATCAAGGTTCATGTCGGTAGTGGAACGGGCATTTACACTAAGCCATTGGATTTAGATTTTACTCCAAACGGGTCCGGAACATGCACTTACCATTGGGAGCATGATCCAAACCAATCGGATGATTTTAATGAGGGGAATGTATTGGCAGTTGCCAGTTTCGCGATCAGACGCAAACCTGCGGGGCTCGCGGCTAAATGGTTTGAGTTTTACGATGAAACCTGTAGCGGAGACCCTAATGATGGTGCCTGTTTTAAAAACGGTAATATATATATCGACGATGGAGGAAATATTGCCCAAAATGCCAAAACTGGCATTACCCACGAAATGGGTCATGCAGTAGGCTATTTTTCAAACGGCAATCAAGGGGCCCTGCATAGTTATAGTGATACGGGAAGCAACTTGGTATGCGCATCGACAGATGATGGACATAATTCGCATAGTCGAGAATATCAACGAGCTGCCGCTGTAGAAGGAATTGCTCATTTTTATGCGGCTGCTGTTTATAATATTCAAAATGAAGGGGATTGTACTTTTCGCACGGAGGATTGCGAAATCATGGCGGATTGGCTTCATAACCAATGTAGAGAGCCTTACGATAATCGTGGTGTCGAAAACGATTGGCTTAGATTCTGGTGGGATGTGTATAATGTCTTCGACTTGAATGTTGATGATATATTTAATATTTGGAATTATGCCAATCCAAATACTTGGACGGATGAATCGGTTTATTATCGCTTTCGAAATGTTGCTATGAATCAAGGTTTTAATATGGCAACGTGGGACTTATTAGGAATGCACAATGGAGTATATGAGGGAACATGGTGAAGAATGCAAAAAAAATGAAACGAAAGGAATATTAGAATGATAACAGTAAATAAAATATTATGCTATTTTGTTATAATACTATTATTTATGGTAATGTCATGCGACAAGAAGGGGGAGGAAAATGATGATGACCATTCCGGTGACGATTCGTTCAACGATGATGATACATCCCCCGACAATGTTACGCCTGAACCTCCGGATGGAACTTGGATCGACTATGAAACGGGACTGATGTGGCAGAATCCCGGCGTTCCCTCTCCTACCATTCAGACATGGTTCGATGTGAAAGAATACTGTGAAAATCTGGAATTGGCCGAATATGGGGATTGGCGACTGCCCACAATATCGGAATTACGTACATTAATCCGCGATTGTGCAAAAACAATTGTTGGAGGTGAATGTCATGTAACGGATGAATGTACGGACTATTATGAATGTAAAAACAACGCTTGTTCAGGCTGTAGTAATCCTGGCAGCAGCGGAGAGGATTATATCTTTTGGCCTTCGGAATTAATTGGTGAACCATATTATAATTATTGGTCGGCAACGGAAGTCACGGATATTGAGCAATGGGTTTATATTGCTGATTATTATAGCGCGGCCATTACGACTTGCGATTACATAAATACTCTTGGCAATTTTTTACAAATTCGTTGCGTACGGACTAACAATGTTACGAAATAGGCAATAATAAACGGGAGAAAGATATTGTTTGGATGTAAAAGGTCTTATAGATTAATATTACTTATTGTCCAGCTTGTATTGATAATTTCATGCAGTGCCAATGACGACAATGTTAACTCTTTGAACTCCGACAAGAAATTAACCACCGAACCTCCAGCCGGCACCTGGATTGACTACGACACCGGTCTGATGTGGCAGAATCCAACAGAAATGGGGTTCATTGGAGGGACTTGGGATGAAGAAAATTCCTATTGCGAAAACCTGGTTCTGGCACAATATTCGAATTGGCGTCTTCCATCGATATCAGAACTTCGTTCGATTGTCAGAGGATGTAAGTCCTCTGAAACAAACGGCACCTGTGGTGTGAATGACGACTGCCTGAAAATGGAATGCAGGACTGACGAATGCAATGGTTGTGAACCTAAACCAGACGAAAAATACTATTGGCCGGATGAGTTGGAAGGGAATCCATATACCATCAACGGTCACTGGTCAGTCAGTCAGGTTGGCGATGATGATAAAAATGCATGGATTATGATATTCTATTCCGCGTCAATCCAATTAGAGGATAAGGATAACATTCTAGATGAGGGATTAACGACTCGTTGTGTGCGAACCATGACCACGGAGTAGTGGATAATCGAAAGCAAGGAAAAACGGGAAGGTAATGGATAATAGACGTTTCCAGTTGATACTGATATTTGTATTAGTTCTTTTTACAGCATTTTCGTGCAAGAATGATGATGACGACGATTCCGGCTCCGATGAAGACCCGACCCCCGAGCCACCAGCCGGCACCTGGATTGACTACAACACCGGCCTGATGTGGCAGAAAGAGATTGTCGATAATTGCTATGGCCTTTATTACACCTGGGATCTGGCGATTGGATATTGCGATTCGTTGGAGTTGGCCGGTTTTTCGGATTGGCGATTGCCGACGATTTCCGAGTTGCGCTAGCTGGTGCGCGGTTGTGAGGTGACAATGACCGGCGGCGCATGCGGCGTGACGAACGAGTGCGCCGACTATGATTGCCGAAACGATGCATGTATCGGGTGCGATTTAAAAAACGATACGGAGAATAAATATTATTGGCCAAATGATTTAAAAGGGGAGTCATTCACTGATAATGTATATTGGTCAATCACCGAGGAAATTAATAATGCACCGTTTGTCTGGACGCTAGGATTTATCATCGCGAATATTGAATCGGAAGAAAAAGAAAATACTCTGGGATATGCGCTGACGACGCGTTGTGTACGAACCACGACTGACGAAAAATAGATAGATAGATGGAATATTTATAATGATTATATTTCTTAACAAGTATTCTCCATTATTAATGATGGGATTTTTATTCCTTCTGCTCTTCTTTTCCTGCCACGATGATGGCGATGATTCCTCCAGCTCCGACGACGCTACAACCCCCGAACCTCCCGCCGGCACCTGGATCGACTACGACACCGGCCTGATGTGGCAGAAAGAGATTGTCGATAATTGTTATGGCCTTTATTACACCTGGGATCTGGCGATTGGATATTGCGATTCGTTGGAGTTGGCCGGCTTTTCGGATTGGCGGTTGCCGACGATTTCCGAGTTGCGCTCGCTGGTGCGCGGTTGCGAAGTGACGATGACCGGCGGCGATAACGTACAATTTCTTTCGCACTTTGGGATATTGAAAGAGTCCTCGAATCGGTTGAAGGTTGAGTCATCACCAAACAACCCAATGACCGAAGGAGGACTCTATGGAGACGAGGGTATCGAAAGCGGGAACCGAACGTC
>JAAYVF010000041.1 GCA_012517325.1 Myxococcales bacterium
AAAGCCCGATGCAAAACGGAAAATCGAAAGGGAACAACCAACTGGACGTGGGTCTATCAGGCCTCGGCTCCGAACTCTACGTAACCAAGGGGACATTTTTGCTGCACAGTTAAGGGGACATATTGCCTAAGTATAAACAGGAAATCGCCGCCTGCTTGTTCGGTCGTCGGCCATGAAGTAAAGTGCTTGATCACCATGCTTGGAGGGAGTCTTTTGAATGAGCGATGACTGGAAAATCATCTATGCCGGCGTGGATATCGGCTCCTTGTCCACCGAAACCGTTTTACTGGACGGAGAGGGTCGGGTCTTGGCACGAACCATCCAGTTGACGGGCGCCAGCAGCGCCAAGGCGGCCAAGGCCAGTTTCGACGGCGCGATCGCGCAAATCGGCGCTTCGGCGGCGGACGTCGCGTTTTGCATTGCGACCGGTTACGGGCGTAACAAGGCGGAATTCGCCCACGCCAAGGTGACGGAAATCACCTGCCACGCCAAAGGCGCCGCCGTTCTGGTGGCCGGCGCCCGCACGGTGATCGACATCGGCGGGCAGGATTCGAAGGTCATCCGGATCAACGACGAGGGTGTCGTGTCGGATTTCGTCATGAACGACAAATGCGCCGCCGGCACCGGCCGTTTTCTGGAAGTCATGGCGCGGACCCTGGAAGTCGATCTGGAGGATCTGGGGCCGCTGGCCCTGCGATCCGACGCGGATCTGAAGGTCTCTTCCATGTGCACGGTCTTCGCGGAAAGCGAGGTCGTCAGCCTGATCGGCGAAGGCGTGGCGGCCGCGCGCATCGCCTGGGGTGTCTGCCGGTCGGTGGCCGACCGCACCGCCAGTCTGGCCGAACGGGTCGGCGCGACCGAGCCGATCGTCATGACCGGCGGCGTCGCGAAGAACGTCGGGGTGGTCAAGGCGTTGGAAACCCGGCTCAACCGCAAGCTGATCATTTCCGAGGAGCCGCAAATCGTCGGCGCGTTGGGCGCGGCCCATCTGGCGCTGGCGCGGGGGCGTCGCGGCGAGGCATGAATTCATCCTACGAACAGGCCGTGCAACGGCTGTTTGACCTGCAACGCTTCGGCATCAAGCTGGGGCTGGAAAACATCGGCCGGCTCTTATCCCGCCTCGGCGACCCGCGCCCCGGGCGGCAGACGGTCATTATCGGCGGCACGAACGGCAAGGGATCGGTCAGCGCCATGCTGGCGTCGATCGGCCGGGCAGCCGGCCTTCGCACCGGTTTATTCACCAGCCCGCACCTCACCAGCTTTACCGAACGGATCCAGATCGACGGCCGGCGCATCACCCGGCAAGAAGTGACCGCGGCGGCGGCGCGGCTGTGGGAGGCGTTGGAACCCTTCCGGCGCTCCGGCGAGCCCGAGCCGATCACATTTTTCGAAATGCTCACCGCGATGGCCGCCGACTATTTTCACCGCAATGGGGTCGAGTTGGCAGTGATGGAAGTTGGCCTGGGCGGCCGGCTGGATGCGACCAACGCCCTGCCGCGCGACCTGGTGATCCTGACCGATATTTCCATCGACCACGTGGAATACCTGGGCCATACCGTCGCACGAATCGTCGACGAGAAGGCCGCGCTATTTCGACCCGGAGTGCCGGCGATCGCCGCGGGTGGGCTGGAAAACGCGGGGGAGTTGATCGTCGCGCAGGCGGCGAAAGCCGGCTGTCCCCTGACTTTACTGGGGCGTGATTTCACCTATCGCGTCGCAGACGGCCGTTTGTCGCTTCGCTGCGGCGGAGAGGAAATCGCCGATCTGGTCGTACCGTTGAAGGGCTCGCATCAATACCGCAACGCCGCGATCGCGGTGTGCGCCGCGCGACAACTCGGCATCACCGACCCGGCGACGATCCGCGCCGGTCTGGCGGCGACGGTCTGGCCGGGCCGTCTGGAAGCTTTTCCCGGGCGGCCGTCCTGGCTGTTGGATGCCGCGCACAATCCCGGCGGCGCGGCGGTGTTGGCGAGCGCCCTGGTGGGCGAACCGCGCCCCGATGTCTGGCTGATGACCTGCCTGGGAGACAAGGACATCGCGGGAGTGGTCGAACGCATCGCGCCATTGGTCGGCAAAGTCATCTGCACGACCCTGCCGATGGATCGCGCTATCTCCCCCGAAAAACTGGCGGCGATCGTCCGGCCGTTCAATTCCGAGGTTCATCTGGCGGCGGATCCGGACGAAGGCATGGCTCTGGCGCAACGCCTGGCCGGTCCCGATGGCCGGATTCTGGTCGCCGGCAGCATTTATCTGCTCGGCCATGTGCGCGGTAAACTGACAGGCGAAACCGGCCCATGAAGCATTGTCGGTGGTTGGTCATTTTGCTGCTTTTGCTCCCTTGCGTTGCCTGGGCGCAAGCGGGGGACGATCCTCGCGGCGGCTCCGACGAAACGAAAAAACACACCGACGACGAACCGGTCGCCGACGATCCGAACGCCCGCTCGATCACACCGTTTCTGCAAAACGTGCTCAAATCGGACGAGCCGATCACCCTGGAAGCCGATCGGGTCGAATACGACGCCTTCCAGTCGATTTATCGCGCTTCCGGCAACGCGGTTCTGAAACAGGGCGACAATACGCTGCAAGCCGCGAACGTGGTGCTCGACCTGACGGCGAAGCTCCTGCATGCCGACGGCGGCATCTCGCTGTCGGCGCCCGACGGCGGCTTCCAAGCCGACGCGCTCGATCTGGCGCTGGAAAGCGAAACGGCGGTGATCGCGCGCGCGTCCTTCGTCATCATTCGCAATGACGTCAACTACTATCTGCACGGCCGGCGTATCGAAAAGGTCGGCCCCGACCGCTACCTCATTTACGAAGGCAACTACACGACGTGCGACTGCGGGCCGGACGAGGCCGATTGGCTGGTGACCGCCGATTTCATCGACGTCACCTTCGACGGCTACGCGATCGTCGAGCGGGGCCGCGTTTACCTGCAAGGGCTGCCGGTGGCGTATCTGCCGTACGGCATCTTTCCCGCCAAGGTCCGCCGCTCGACCGGCTTTCTCTGGCCGGCGACGGGTTGGGCGAGCGACGACGGCTACCGCATCGGGCTGCCGTTCTATTGGAACATCGCCGATCACGCCGACGCGACCCTCAACACCGACTGGTATGAGAATCGCGGCACCAAACTGGGACTCGATTACCGCTACCTGATGAACAAGCGCTGGTATGGCGAGGCGAACGTCGATTATATCCAGGATCACCTGGAAAACGATGAAAGCCGCTGGTCCATCGGTTACGAGCAGCGGTTCAACCCGGCCAAACAACTCTACTTGCGCAATCAGATCAGCTTGATTTCCGACAACGATTACGTCAACGATTTCCCGCACGACGTGTCGGCGCGCTACGACCGTTTCATCCGCAGCGACGTGATCGTGAACAACCTCTGGCAGAATTACGACCTCAACGTCGCGGCGCAATACTGGAAAACTCTGACCAGTGAGGACAACAGCTACACCTGGCAGCATTATCCGCAGGCGAGTTTCGACGCGGTTTCCCAGCAGATCGGGCCGATCCCACTCTATTGGCGTTCGCAAGCCATCGCCACCAACTTCTATCGCCCGAAAATTTCCCCGACCGAGAAAGACCTCGACGAGTTGACCGGCAATTCGCATTCCTACTATTTCCTGACCGACGGGCGGCGCTTCACCGTGCTGCCGGAACTGCATTCGCCACTGAATTTCAACCAGGTGCTCACGTTGACGCCCTATGCCCTGGGCGAGGGCACTTTTTACCAGTTGAACGATCGCCTTGCGGATCGCACGGTCAGCCGGGCGACCGGCGAGGTCGGGGCGCGGCTCTACACGCGGTTTGAACGGCCCTATACCGTCAGTTTGCCGGTCATGCGCGGCCTAAAACACCAGATCGAGCCGGCGGTCGAATACAAATACCGGGACGAACCGGACCAGGACAAACTGCCCGTTTTCGACGGCGAGGACCGCCTGCCGCGCCTGTCCGCAATAGCCTACGGCTTGACCAATCGCCTGTGGATGCGATTGTTTTCCGCCCGCGA
The DNA here is from genome assembly GCA_012517325.1 of Myxococcales bacterium. Classification (NCBI taxonomy): domain Bacteria; kingdom Pseudomonadati; phylum Myxococcota; class Myxococcia; order Myxococcales; species Myxococcales bacterium. Next base: position 4,013 of record JAAYVF010000041.1, read on the forward strand.
CAAGAGCTTTCACACGTTCAAGCTCACCGATTTCCGCGTCTTGCACGGCTACGATTTCGCCGAAGCGGAACGGGCGCTCGATCCGACCGTCGAGAACGACGAGCGCCGCCCATGGCAGCCCTGGCGCCTGGAATTGGAAACTTTGGGATCGGCCGGCAGCTATCTCAGCCAGATTCTGGTGCGCGGCGACCTGGAATACGACACCTACCAGGACGACGTGACCCGCTTCGATATCATGGGGCTGCTCGGCAACTCGCGCGACGACGCGATCGGGGCCGAATACCGCTATCACGTCGACGAAGCGGGCGAGGTGGATATCCAGTATCTCTCCGGCCTGGCGCGTTACAATCTGCTGGACGTGTTGTCCTTCGACTATCTCACCCGGTACAGTTTCATCGACAGCTACTTCATCGAGACCCGCTACGGCATCGAGGTGCACAGCCTGGAAAAATGCTGGTCGGTGCGCTTGAACATCGAACAACGGGAAATCCCGGAAAAGGAAACGGTCTTCATCGTGATGACGGATTTGACGGGATTGGTCCAGGCGGGAACGGCGTTTTAATTCACCGCAGTTATTGCGCCGCGATGTCCAGGTTCATCAGGGTCGCGGAAGCCTCGCCGAAATTGACGAACTGCAGATAGTAGCGGTTGCCCGCCGTGAGACCCTCGGCCCGCCACGTGTTCTCGGTTTTCCGGTCCCGTTTTTCGGCCTCGGCGGCGACGGCCTGATCGTAAGTCACCTGGAAGGTCCCATCGGTCTGTTCGACGTAGCGGATCGGTTCGACCCGGCGCAGATAAAGCCGCAGATCCCAATCCGTTGGGTCCGGGTACATCGGCGCATCCGGCGCGGACAGTAGCGTCGCGGTGATGACCAGGGTGGAGGCGCCGGACGGTAAATCCACGATACCCTGAACGTATGCCGGCGCGGCGGCGAGAACCGCGTCCTCGATCCGCAGGTCCATCGAAACGTTCCACGGCGCGTCATAGGTGCCGCCGACAATGAGCAGCTGATGGTCGGCCTCCCGGTAATCGGTTATCTCCTTGGCGCGGACCGTTTCATAAAGACCGCGCGCGGTGAAGATCTCGCGAATCGCGGGCGCGGCCTCGCTCAACCCTTCGCTTTCCAGTATCGCCAGAAACGTGTCGGCATATTTGGCGAAGGAATCGGGTTCCTCGCTTTGCGGCAATTCCAGCAAGGTTAGCAAAATGAGGCGGGTAAAAACTTCCGGCGACAATCCCGGTTCGGCGGCGAGTTGCTGATAAACCGCGAAATTCGCCCCGGCGATGATGCCGCCATCCGTGGGATCGAAACCCCGCAGATCGCGCGGAAAGGCCAGATCGTTGTCGACGTCGCGGGAAAAGCCGGGGCCAGCCGTTTGTTCGAGGTAGGCGAACAGTGCGGTCGGGTTTCCGGAAACCAGCCAGGAAAATGTGTCCGCCAGCCCTTCGTTCAAGGCGTTGGTCAGGTTGCACAGGCCGTATTCATCCGCGTAAATATTGTATTCCAATCCAGCGGTCGCGTAATTGATCAAATGGCCGAATTCGTGGTAGATCGTCTCGCCGTCATAGGCAAAGTCCGCGTGCGATCCTTGCCCGAACACCAGGAAATCGCCCTCGTAACCGAGCAGGCCGTTCACTTCCGCCATGCCCTGTTGCATGTATTCGTGCGGCGAGTAGAACGCCGTGGATATCGGCTCCAGGTTGCCCGTCGTCGTGGGCAGGCGGTAATTCGCCACCAGATTGATCGGCGTCGCCTCGCCATTGACCTTGTGGCGGCCGGGCAGATGCGTAAAGACGCCCACGTTTTCGCCGGTGATGAACCGGTAGATTTTTTGCGCGTGATAATAGAGTTCCACCTCGGCGTGAACGTCGTTCGGATCGTAAACCCCGGCCACGGCTGTCGGCCAATCCGGATAAACAAAATCGCCGTTTTCGTTCTTATTCGCCAATGGGCGAAGAGTGCAGATCCGTTGGGTTCCGAGGCCGGGGAGGTCGATGGTTTCCTCTTCGTCGGAACAGGTCAGGACGCGCAATTTGCGGATGCCCTCGTCATCGATCCGGCTGATCAACGCACCGCCGGCATCATCCGCGACATCCTCCAGGGTCGTCTTCATGATTTGATCGGTGAGCACCGGATTGATTTCGAAGACCTTGGCTTTGTCGGTGCCGGGGGCGTCGTCGTTGTCATCGTCGTCATCGGCCGGAGTATAACTGTCGTCGTCGGTTGAATCCTCGCCGTCCCGGCCGTTGTCGGCTTCGTCGGCGCAGCCCGGACAAAACAAAAGACAAAGCAATAGCGACAGGAAGAAAAATTTCATCGTAGTGACTCGCGTTCGGAAGCGGGAATCCGTCGGCGTTTCAAAATAGCATGATAAAGCAGGATTTCAAAGCGGCCGGCTCATTAAAGAAAGACGAGGGACGAGATTAAATGCAAACGCCCCGGTGCGCCGTGCGGACACACCTGGGGCGTCGCCGAAAATCAGCACGGCTTGGCAGTCTGGCGCGGCATCATCAAGACGGTTTGACGACTTTGCCGGCGCGGATGCACCGGGTGCAGACGTGCTTCCGTTTGGAATTGCCTTTTTCGTCCAGGGTGCGAATCAATTGCAAGTTGGGCTGCCAGACCTTGCGGGTCCGATTGTTCGCGTGGCTGACGTTGTGTCCCAGTTGGCGGCCTTTGCCGCAAATTTCACATACTCTCGACATTTATCGTATCTCCCTTGATGCCATTTCACCAAAAGTGGGCGCCAAATATGTCAAAAATGAAGAAGAAATGCAAGAGGCTATTTTCTTTTTTCGTTTCTGACCTTTTCGCTATTTGGCCAGCGCCTTGGCCAGCAGATTCGTCACCATGACCGCGCTGATTCCTTCGCCTTCCATGCCCATGCCGGGGAGGGTGGCTTTCCCGGCATAATAAACGTCCTTGTGCGGCGTGCGGTTCGGCAAACAGGCGATCCCGTATTTGTCTTCCAGGCTGATCGGCGGCGTGGCCGGAGTGCGGCGCGAGGCCTGGTAGAGCGCAAAGCTTTCTTCAAAAGCGACAAAATCGGTGAATTCATCGAGAAACGGAATGAGTTCGCGTAATTGGGCCACCATCCGGTCGGAGAGGGATCGCGTCTCGATGGCGTTCAGTTCGCCGCTTTCGGGCAAGACCAGAGTGGAAATCGCGATGAGCCGTTTTCCCGGCGGCGCGTAATCCGGCGAATCCAGCGGACTGAGGCTGGCGAAGGCCAGGTTGTCGGGCTCGGTCGCGGGCTTTTGCGTATCGGTCAGCAAAATGACGTTTTCGTTCATGCCAACCGGAATGACCTCGTCCTTTACGCCGACGTACAAAGTGAACAAGTGGCGCCGGTGCGGCGGTTCTTCGAATCGTTCTTTGTAGGAACCGCGCAACGTTTTCGGCGAATGACGGCTGAAAAACTCCTCGATGTTGTTGCAGACCAGGATTTTCTTGCAGCGGACCGGCTCCTTGATGCCCGCCAGTTTGATTTCGTTGACGCGAGCGAAATCGATCTCCTCGATTTCGCCGGCGCGCTGCAACTGGCCGCGGTAGCTGCTGATCCGTTCCTTGCAGATATCTTCGAGAATCCGGAGTCCGCCTTCGACGGAATAGATTCCTTTGTTCAGCGCCGAAAGCACGAGCGAGGCGAAGAACAGCGACGGATCGTCCGGATAGGTCGGGGCCAGGAAGTAGAACTGCGCCTCGATGAAAGCGCGCGCCTCGGCCGAAAGGCCGAAACTGTCCATGAATTCGTCGAAGGAGGTCCGGGATCGCTCCTTGAAGTCGGCCCCCATGTTGCCGCTGGTGCGGTTGAGGCGGTAGCGCTCCATGAAGGAATACGCGGGATAGACCACTTCCTTGGTCAGCAGGCTGCGGACCTGGCTGCTGTAGCGATCGGCCTCGTTGAGCAGATTGGTCAAGGCCCCGGCGTCGGCGCCGAAGGTCAGATTCAGCAGGTGGGTCCATTCCTCGCGGCCCTGTAAAATGTCGATGCGGGCCTCGGGCAGGGCGATTTGATACGCCGGTTGGGCCAGTTGAAAGCGCTTCTTTTCCAGGAAGGGGATGCCCAATTCGACGAAGATATCGTTGAATACCTGGTTCTGGCCGAAGCCGAAGAACAGGCCCGGGAACGGTTTGAGGGTATAGCCTTGCCGTTTGACCTGCTGGCGTTCGTTTTCCACGTCGATCACCGCGACCTGGAATCCGCGTTTGACCAGCAGGGCGCCCGCGACCAAACCGGCAAGTTCGGTCCCGATTACGGCAACGTCGAAAAGTTTACCCAGCATGGATTATTCGAATTCGATTTCGTGCGGGTCATCGCCCTTGCGTTCGGTGATTTCGCCGATAATCCAGGCGTTTTCACCCATGGCGTTGAGCCGGTGAACGACGGTTTCGGCGTCGGCCGCCGCGCAAACCATCGTCAGGCCGATGCCGCAGTTGAACGTTCGCAACATTTCGTGCTGATCGATTTCGCCTTCCCGCTGCAGGAAATGGAAAATGGGTGGAATCGTCCAGGAGCCGGAGCGGATCAAGGCTTTACACCGATCGGGAAGAATTCGGGGAATGTTGTCGATGAAACCGCCGCCGGTGATGTGAGCCATTCCCTTGACGGTCAGATCGCGAATGACGGCATGGACCTGCCGTACGTAGATTTTCGTGGGGGTCAGCAAGACCTCGCCGATGGTCTTGTTGTCCAGCTCGGGAACGATGTCGTTGACCTTCAAACCAAGTTGGTCGAAGACGATTTTCCGTACCAGGGAAAAACCGTTGGAATGCACGCCGGAACTGCCGACGCCGATGATCAGGTCGCCCACGGTGATCGAGGAACCGTCGATCAGCTTGTCGTTTTCCACCGCCCCGACCGTGAACCCCGCCAGATCGTATTCGCCTTCCGAGTACATGTCGGGCATCTCGGCGGTTTCGCCGCCCACCAGGCTGCATTCCGCTTCCTTGCAGCCGGCCACGATTCCCTCGATGACCTTGACGGTGGTGTCCACCGACAGTTTGCCGGTGGCGAAATAGTCGAGGAAGAAAAGGGGCCGGGCGCCCATGACGGCGATATCGTTGACGCACATGGCGACCAGATCGATGCCGATCGTGTCGTGAATGCCGGTGGCAAAAGCGATTTTCAGCTTGGTCCCCACGCCGTCCGTGGAGCTGACCAACAGCATTTCCTTGTCTTTGAAGTAGGTGGAGCTGAGCGAAAACGCCGCGCCGAACCCGCCGATCTCAGTATGAACGCCGGGACGGAACGTGGATTGGACGAGCGGCTTGATCCGCCGGACGAACTCGTTGCCGGCATCGATGTCCACACCGGCATCCCGATAGGTGCTGTATTTTTTCAAGTCGTAGACTCCAAGGGAATGTTTTCAGAAAAGCCAGATTCATTTAACGAACCCGCCAGGAAAAGTCAAAGGCCAAATTTTCCCTTTCCAATTTTCCATGGGTTTGCGATATAATGAAAATTCCATTATGGTTAGGCGTTTTGTGAAAACAGACAATATCCGGATGCGGCAAAATGTACGATTACCGAATCAGTTACCTGGGTGATATCGCGCAGTTCCATGTTCGCGAGCTGCTTCTCTCGCTCGCCGCCCAGCGCGAAACCGGAGCCTTGCTGATCCGCCAGGAACGAATTGTAAAAAAGATTTTTTTCCGGCAGGGCCGAATCGCCGGAATCGAGTCCAATCTGGCCCGCGATTCGTTCTGGCGCTTTCTCCATGACCGGAAGCTGGCCACGCTCGCGCAATTGCGGGCCGGCGTCGACCATCTGGACGACGACAAAGGGGCACGCAACCTGATCGAGCGAGCTGTGAATTGGTGCGGATTGAGCGGCGACGAAGCGGCTTCCTTTTTCCGGCAATGGATCACGACCTGCCTGACCGACTTGGTTCGTTGGCAAGTCGGCTCTTACGTTTTCCTGTTCGACGAGGAAATGCCCGGCTATCTTCACGGCTGCGGCGAACTGCCGGATATCGGCCTGATCCTGGTGGAGATTTTACGCCAGGCGATGCCGCTCTCCTACCTGCGCAATCAATACCGCACGCGCCTGGAAGAAGTGCCGCGGGTCGGCAATCAGGCCGACAGTCTGGTCGCCGATCTTTCGTTCGACGCCACGGAAAAGGAAGTCCTGCAGGCGGTTGCGCAAGGCCGAACCGTTCGCCAGATTCTGCTGGGCAGTGGTAAGACCACCGCGCGCGGGCTGAAGGCGTTGTTGGTCCTGGAAACGGTCGGGGCGATCTATTTCCCGCCGCACACCAATGCCAAACCAGGGCGCCAACCGGACCGGGCCGTCGAACTGGGCGTGGATGGCATGGCCTTGATTCAGCGACTGCGCGAGAAGGGCGCCACGGTCCTGAAACAACCGCCGTTCGAGATGCTGGGCATCAGCCGCCTGTTCGACGAGGAAGAATTGCGAAGAGGTTATTACATCATCGCTCAAAACTTCCATAACAAAGCTTACGAAAATCTGTTGCCGCCCGAATTGCGGGAGTTGTCGCGGCAGATCTTCGACAAATCCAGCCAAATCTTCGAAGCGCTCGTTGTCTGGGAAAAACGGCGCCGCGCCGACGGTTTTGCGTCGTTCCGCCAACTGGAAACGGAATTCTTCCACTACGATCACGCCGCGGACATTAAGGCAGAGATCCTCTACCTGGAAGGACGCCGGACGCTCGCCGACGAACCGTCCACGGCCGCCAAGGAATTGCTGCAGGAAGCGGTTTCGTTGGCCAAGCACCAATCCGAATACCGTTTCTGGTTTGCCTGGCTGACGCAGCGGCAGAATCCGCAGCCGGATCAAGTGCGATTTCAGATGGCTGAAATGCGCAAAATTCTCGAGGACGACCCCACCAACCTCGAAGCGAAGCGGGAATACCTGGCGGTCCTCGAGGCGCAAGGCAAAACCGACGACGCCTTCACCCTGGTGGGTCAATTGCTGGCCTGGTTGCCGGACGATGTCGAATTGCGCTCTGCCAGGCGCCGGCTCTATCCCTCGCTGACCGCCGACAAACTCGCGGCGGTCGAGACGGATAAACAGCAGGTTTTAGAGGAAGGCGACCGCCTCAAGAAAACCCTCGAGGAAATGGAGAAAAGCACCTACTTCGAGATGCTCGGCGTCTCCAAACAAGCGACTGGAGAAACGATCCGCCGGCGCTATTTTGAACTGGCCAAGCAATACCATCCGGATTTGTACAAAAACACCCACCTATTGGATACGGCCGAGAAAATCTTCGTACTGATCAACGAGGCGTACGAAACACTGTCTTCCGAGCAAAAACGCGCCAACTACGAAAACAATCTCAAGCTCCTGGAAAACCAGAAGCAGCAGATCGAGTTGGAGCGCAAGGTCGCCGAAGAGCGGATGGTGCAAAAAGCCAAGTCCTTTTTGCAGGCCGGCAACTGGAATTCCGCCGGCGAGTTGCTCGAGGAAATGATCCGCGACGGAAAGGACAACAACCCGATCATCTTGCCCTACTACGCCTGGGCGCTTTTCAACCGCGATTACCGCGATAATCCCGGCATTCTGGCCAAGGTCGAGAAGTTGTTGCAAACCGCCGTCGAGCGCGATGCCCGGTTGGCGGAAAGCTACCTCGTCTGGGGCCGGATCAATCGCCGGATGAATAAGCTGGCGCGCGCGAAGGCTTACTATGATAAGGCCCTGGAACTGGAACCGGATCACATCGAGGCATTGCGTGAAATCCGCCTGCTGACACAGCGTTACAATGAGGATAGTTCGTCCAGCGGCGTCGGCGAGACATCAACCGGCGAAGAAAAGAGCAAAAAGGGGATCCTCGGTTCGCTGTTTGGCCGGCGAAAATAGTTAAGGACACAAGGGGATAAACCTAGTCATGATGCCGAAACGTATCCTGGTGGTCGACCCGACCTCCGACACCCGCAAGTCGATCGAGGAAATTTTTGACCTACACGGCGACCAAGTCATTTTCGCCAAGGACGAACCGGAAGCGTTGTCCATCGTTCAGAACATCCAGTTCGACCTGATCCTGATCGAAGTGCTGCTGCCGCGCGGCAATGGCTACAGCCTGTGCAATCAAATCCGGCAATTGGAGAGAACCACCGGGGCCCATACGCCGATTTTGATCATGGGCGGCGTCCTCCGGAATTTCAATCTGGCCCACGAGGCGCGCATCAAACACGGCGCCGACGACGTTTTGGTCAAGCCCTTCGACGGCAAGGATCTCCTGCGCAAACTCAGCATTTTCCTGGACGGCTTCGATCCGGAAATCGTCGGCGATCTGGACCCCGATGCCGAGGCGGGGTCGGAAGATGCGCCGTTTATCCGGCTGTACGTCGATCCGTTGCGTACCGCGGGCAGCTTGAGCCGCGTGCCGTTCGCCCGCGTGCTCGGCGGTTTCTGGCAAATCGGCGAAACCGGCATTTTGCATGTCCAATCGGGCAAGGTGCGCAAGGATCTCTACTGGCAGAACGGCAATCTGGTTTTCGTCAACGGCGGCAATCGGCGGGAGTGTCTGGGCTGGATTCTGGAACGGGAAAAGCTGCTGACGCACGACGAATTGAAAAAATACTGGCAGGCGATGAACCAGACCGGGAAAAAGCTCGGCGAGGTGCTGCTCGAAGAACAACGGATCGGCCCGCACGATCTGTTTCAGATGATGCAGAAAGAGTTCGAGGAAAAGGTGTTTCATCTCTTCCGGTGGCAGGAAGGCAATTATTGGTTCGACCCGCTGCCCACCGTGGTCACCCCGGAAATCGTTCCGTTGTCGATTGACGTCCGTTCGCTTTTGCGCCGCGGCGTCGAGGACATTCATTCGATCGCGACTCTGCAGCGCGAGTTTGAATATTGGCTGACCGCGGTCGTGCAAATCGCCGCCGAAGGCCCGAAACGTTTGTCGAAATTGGCCCCGACGCACGGCGAACGGAAGCTATGGGAACTCATCGACGGTCAACTGACCCTGGCGGAAATCCTGGCGAAGACCGAACTGGAAAATACGGCGGCGATGCGGTTTATCTACCTGCTCCTCTGCGTCGACGCGATCTCCATGAATCTGGAACGGCGGACGGCGCTTTGTCCGCAAAGCCTTCTTCTGCCGTTGGGCGACGGGCAATACCGGAAGGAAATCGAAACGCGGTTCACCCGCACCTATTCGTATTCGCCCGCCGAATTGCTCGGCACTTCCCCGGCCGACCCGATCAGCGACCCGTCCCCGATTTATCGCGAGGCGTGCCATCGGCTTTTGTCGCGGCGACTGTTTTTCCAAAGCGATCTCTTGACCCAGGTCAAAGCGGAAACGATTTTTGACCGCCTGACGGACGCGTACCGGATTTTCGTGGGGGTCGGCGACGAACGACCCGCGGCCGGCCAGGACGGCCGGGAAATCAGCCCGGCCGGCAAAGCGAAAATTCTGGAAGCCGAAATGCTGTTCCAGGAAGGCATGGCCGCGCTGGCCACCGAAAACTACCTGCAGGCGATTGATCGTTTCCAAGCCGCCGTGGATCTGGACGAAAACACCGCCGACTACCATGCCTACCTGGGTTATGCCCATTACAAGCAACGGTCCGGGCACGATCAAACCGAACCGACGCAAGCGCTGCGGTACCTGAACAAAGCCCTGGAACTCGATTTTCATCTGCCCGACGCGTTTTTGTTCTTCGGTCAAATTTATTCCGATCTCGGTCAGGACAAGCGGGCCGAGACCTACTACGAAGGCGTGTTGGCCAACGATCCGAACAATCTGGAGGCGTTGAAACAACTCCGGATGATCTATGCCAACCGCAAAGCGCAAGTGCTGCAGGACGAAGAAGTGGAAGCGGGCGAGGCCGCGCCCGACGACGAACTGAAAGAGTACCAGAAACGCATCAAGACCTTCTTCCTGCAGATTCAGGGGCTCAACTATTATCAGGTATTGGGAGTGAAACCGGACATCGGCGCTAAGGAACTGCAAAAAGTGTATTTCGAGCTGGCCGCGCGTTTTCGCTCGGCACAGCATTATCAAAAGGCGAACCCGGTCGCCCGGGAGCAGGCGGACGAGATTTTCACCCGCCTGACGGTCGCCTACACGATTCTCTCCAGCGACGACAGCCGGCAATGTTACGACGAGGAGATGAAGCGCCATCAGAACGTCAATCCGCGGCAACCGGTCTCGCCCGGAATGCGCCAACAAGCCGCCGAGCATTTCCAACGCGGCATGCGCTATCTGAACAACCGTGATTTTAAAAATGCGGTGGAGCAATTCGGCGAAGCGCAACAAGCGGTGCCGTCCCAGGTCTCGTACCTGGCCTGGTTGGGTTATGCGTTGTATTTGCAGGCATCGCAATTAAGCGACGAGGAAAAAATCATGGGCGCCATTGCCCGCGAGTATTTGCGGTTGGCGCTGCTCCAGGATCCCGGCAACGCCGATGCCGCGTTTTTGCACGGCCAAATCTACCTGATGGAAGGCCGCCGGAATCTGGCCGAAGAGCAATACAACAATGCCCTGCTTTCGGATCCGGACCGGCTGGAAGCGCTCAAGGCTTATCGGCAGATTCATTACCAGGGCAAAGGCTATGCGCCCATCAAACTGAGCCAGAACATCGCCCTGGAACAGGATCATCGCTATCTGGAATTGCTGGAAACCCTGGATCTGCTCTATGCGACGGATTTCTTCGCGATTCTGGAAATCTCGCCGGACGCTTCGCCGGTCGACGTCAAAACGGCCTACGACCGCTATCTGGCCGGGTTGCTCGCCAATTTCGACCAGCACCATTCCCTGCCGGAAATTCGCTATCTGCTGGGCTTGATCCGCACCCGTCTGGATCGGGCGTATCGCATTCTGGCCGACAACCAAACGCGCGCGGCCTATCTGGCCGCCCTGGAGGATCGGGAAGAGGGCGCAACCGCGCCGGCGGCGAGCGCTTTTACGGCAGCGGCCGTCGCGGCGCCTCCTGCGGACGCGCCATCGCCCGCCGGTGACGAGCCCACGTCAGAACCTTTCTGGAAAGGCTTGAAAGGCAAGTTCCGGAAAAAATAAGGCCGGGGATTACTGTTGATGCCGATCGGCGAAACTTTTCGCCCGCCGGATGCGTACCCAGATAAATACCACCACGAAACACAAGCCGAGGGGAAACATCATCCGCAGCATCGCAACCAAAATCGGCGAAGCGATGCCGAAGTTGTCGCTGAAGAACGCGGCAGCACCGCCCAGCATGCCGATCGTCGCCAAAAAGAGAATCAGCGCCTCCAGGGACCCGAGCTTGGTTTCGATTTTTTCTTCCTTCGGCGCCAGGAATAAAATGCGCAGAATGTTCTGCTGGTATTTGCGGGCGACGCGCCGCTGTTCGATGGAGTAACGGTCCTTGGCGTCGATCACCGAGCCGTAACGCCGGGAAGCCTGAAGCAGAAGATTGTTTTTCAACGCCAGTCCGAGGTATTCCTTGTGCGGTTCTTCCTTGCCGAGGTCGGCGGTGACTTTCGCCCACAATTCCTCTTCGCGCTCCAGTAAGGCGGGGTCGGGCGCGGGCGGCGCCGGAGGCGCCAGTTTTTTTCGCAGTTGCTCCTCGTCCATCGCTCAGCGGGCTCTTTCTTTTTCCAGGGCCAGTTTTCGGGCTTGAATTGCCAAAATGCCCGGCACCTGTTTGCTTTTCGCAATCGACTGCAGATCGCGCATGTTCAGGCGCTGCAGGTACTTCATCGAAGTGATCAACGGGGTTTTCGGATTCCAACAAAGCTGATGAACGACGGTGTAACTTTTCGTCCATTCCTTGTTGAGGGTGATGACCCGGATCAAATCCTCGCGCATGGTCTTGTCCTTGGCCATCTTGATGACTTCTTCGATGGTAATGCCCGGATTGCGCAATACGCACTCCTGAACCATCTTGTTCGCGCTCTTGATCAGGATCTGCCGCGCCTCGATGTTGCCTTTCATGCCCAGTTTCATTTTTTCGAGCACGGTCATCTTGCGGATGCGGTTGGTCATCGTCTGCCGCTGTTCGGCCGACAATTCCTGCTCGGGCTCGACTAAAAAGTCCGCCGCGAAATCCTCGCTCGAGGCGAATACTTCTTTTTCCAACTGGTCGAGATCGAAATCCGGCGGCAGCTCGTCTTCGACCATGTCGCCCAGGTCGGGGCTGTCGATATCGGTCTTTTCGCCACCGGCCTCCGGCGCCGCGGGTACTTCCGACGTCGTTTCGGTCGTCTCTTCGTCGAACAAGGCCGCGGCATTCGCGGCGGCTTCTTCCGTGACCGCGCTCTCGGCGGCCGCCTCCGGTTCCGTTTCGCGCAGGAGTTCCTCGATCGGCTGGCCGGTGGTCATCTCCACGAAGCTGCGGACACGTTCGGAGATGTCGACGGGCGTGGCATCGTTATTCAAGAGGGCGCGCAGGATGTCCGGCGAGCGCAGCAAGCGCGCTTGGTTGTTCGAAATGATGTTGAGCAAGGATTCTTCGGAGCGGGTGGCCGCCAGATAGGCGATGGTTTCATCGGCGGTTTCCCGGTTCAGGGTGATCGTTTCGTACAATTTAGCGTCGGGCAGGGAACGCAGGGCGAACCAGTGCAGGATTTTCGGCGACAATTTTTCGGCCAGCACCGGCGCGAGCAGTTCGCGCGGCAAATCCACCAGGCTTTTACGCGCGGCGGCCCGGATGCGTTTGTCCTCATCGGCCGAAAGAAAATACAGCGCGCCGACCAGATCGCGCGTCACCATGGGCATCAACGACCGGGCGACCATCAGCTTGACGGTGGGCGACGCATCCTGCGGCAGGTTCCGCTTGGCGAGATCCGAAAGCTCGTCCCAGCTTAACGGCTCAAAAGGGCGCATGATTCAACCTCATTTATTTGGGAACCCGAGCAGTGTAATAAAAAGCCGGCACGGGATCAATCACCCATGCCGGCTCCGGGATCGCGGGAAATTGGGATTTATTCTTCTTCCTCGGTTTCCTTCTGCGCGCTGTCGATCACCTTCTGGGCGATGTCGCCGGGGACTTCCTCGTAATGTGAGAATTCGATGGTGAAGCTACCCTGGCCGCTGGTCATGGAGCGCAAATCCGGCTCGTAACGCAGCACTTCGGCCAATGGCACCTGCGCCTTGATGATGGTGTTTTTTCCCTTCGAACTCATGCCGGAAGGACGGCCCCGCCGGCTGGAGAGGTCGCCCATGATGTCGCCGGTGTTGGTTTCGGGCGCGATGACTTCCAGGTTCATGATCGGCTCGAGCAGGATCGGTTTGGCCGCGGCGATCGCCGCCTTCATGCACATCCGCCCCGCCATTTTGAAGGCTTGTTCCGAACTATCCACCGGGTGGAATTTGCCGTCGACCACCGCGACCTCGACGTCGACGATCGGGTTACCGGCCAGGACGCCGCGCGGCAGCCGTTCCTGGATGCCTTTGTCGACCGCCGGGATGAATTGGCGCGGAATCACGCCGCCGACGATCTTGTCGACAAACTGATAACCCGAACCGCGGGGCAGGGGTTTAACGACCAATTCGCATTCGCCGAACTGACCGCGGCCGCCGGTTTGCTTCTTGTGGCGATAACGCGCGCGGGCCTCGATTTTGATCGTTTCCTTGTAAGGAACCTTCGGCGTCGCCATGGTCACTTCCACGCCGTATTTCCGCTTCAGTTTTTCGACGGTGATTTCCAATTGCCCCTGGCCGACGCCCGCGAGGATGAATTCCTGCGTCTGCTCGTCGCGGCGGATGCGCACGGTGGGGTCTTCCTCGCAGAGGCGCGCGAAACCGTTTTGGATTTTATCCTCGTCACCCTTGTTTTTCGGCTGAATCGCAAAATTGATCGACGGCTCCGGGAAGTGCAGCAGGTCGAGCACGACGCCGACTTTTTCGTCGCAGAGCGTGTCACCCGTCGCCGTATCCTTCAGCTTGGCCACCGCGACGATGTCGCCGCAGACCGCCTGATCGATGGTGTCGCGATCCTTGCCCATGACCTTAAAGACCTGCCCCCACCGTTCCTTGCCCTTGCGGGAGGAATTGTTGGCGGTGGAGTCGGAAGCGGTCGCGCCGGAGATAACCCGGAAAATCGACAACTTGCCGGCGTGGCGGTCGATGATCGATTTGAGCACGATCGCGGCAAACGGTTCATCCTCGTGGCCTTTGCGCTCGATGATTTCATCTTTTTTGTCGGGATTGTGGCCGACCCAAGGCTTCACCCGATCCAGCGGGCTGGGGCCCGCGTCGGCGATCAGGTCCATCAACGGTTGAACGCCGATGTTTTTCGTCGCGCTGCCGCAGAGCAGAGGAACCAGGGATCCGTTTTTCAATCCGGCCCGGAGCGCGTTGGCGATGGCTTCGGGGGCGAGAGTTTCGCCTTCGAGATAAGCCATCATCAGGGTTTCGTCGTTTTCGGCGATGGCTTCGATGGCCTTGGTGCGGTATTCCTCGACTTCGGCTTTCAGGTCGGCGGGGATTTCCGCTTCTTTCATCGCGCCGGAGCCGTCGCGTTCCCAGACGAAAGCCTTGTTATTGAGCAAATCGACGACGCCCTGGAAGGATTCTTCCTGGCCGATCGGGATCTGCAGCGGGGTCAGGGTGACTTTGAACGAATCCTGAATGTCCTTGACGGTTTCCTTGAAATTGGCGCGTTCACGATCCATCCGGTTGATGAAGATCAGTTTGGATACACCGAGCTCGGTCGCCAGTTCCCAGAACTTGGTCGTCTGGACCTGCACACCGCTCGCGGCGCAGACCGTAATGACCGCCAGGTCGGAAATCGCCAGCATGTTGCGGCTTTCGGAGGTGAAATTCGCGCCACCCGGCGTATCGAGAATATTGAGGCGCACTTTATCCCAATCGACACTGGCCAGACCGGTGCTGATGGACGCGGTTTTCGCGATTTCCTCCGGCTCCCAGTCCATGATCGTGTTGCCGTCCTCGACCTTGCCCAGGCGGGTCGTGGCCTTGCCGTCGAACAACATCGCTTCGGCCAGGCTGGTTTTCCCGCTGCCGCCATGACCGAATAATCCCACATTACGGATTTTGCCGGATTCGATAACCTTCATGAACGACTCCTGATGGATCCAGAATTTGACAACATATTGATTATATGGCTTTTTTCCGCATCTCGCCCGAATTGCCGAGGGAAACGGAAGAGGAAAAGTAGTCTAGGTAAATGGAAAAATCAAGTCCCACCGCTACGCCGGACGATTCAATCGATACAACAGGCGCAAGCCTTCCAGCGTCAGGTCCGGATCGACCTTTTCGATCGTCGTGGAATAGGGGGAAATCAGTTCCGCCAGGCCGCCGGTCGCCATGGTGTAAACCTTGCCGCCCAGTTCGTCCCAAATGCGATGCACCATGCCGTCGACCAGGCCGACGTACCCGTAAACGATGCCGCTTTGCATCGATTCGATGGTGTTTTTGCCGATCACTTGCCGAGGCGCGGCCAACTCGATGCGCGGCAGTTTGCTGGCGCGGAAAAACAAGGCGTCCATGCTGATAACCATGCCCGGAGAAATCACGCCGCCCAGGTATTCTCCCTTGGCGCTGACGACGTCGAAGGTCGTCGCCGTGCCGAAATCGATGACGATCAGGGCGCCTTTCACTTGATGGTAGGCGGCCACCGCGTTGACGATGCGGTCCGCGCCGACTTCTTTCGGGTTGTCGTAGAGGATGGGCATCGCGGTTTTGATCCCGGGGCTGACGACGACCGCCTTGCAATTGAAGAGCTTTTGCATCACCAGTTCGAAACAGCGCGAGAGCGGCGGCACGACGCAGGAGATGATCGCGCCGTTGATTTGCTGAGGATTGAGCTTTTCCGCCGCCAACAGGCTGCGGATCAAAATCGCGTATTCGTCCGCGGTTTTTTGTTTCTTGGTTTCGACGCGCCAGCAAGCGCGAACCGTTTCGTCGGCGAAAATGCCGAAAACGATATTGGTGTTGCCGATATCCACCGCGAAAAGCATGGTTCAATCTCCCTGCAAAAAAACGTCCCCGCAAGTGACCAATCGCCGCTGTCCGCCGGTTTCGACGATCAGGTTGCCGAAATCGTCGAGGGCGATCGCGACGGCGGTGAAGGTTTGCTCATCATCCTTAACCGTAATCGTTTGGCCTTTCAAGTTGGCTTGCCGCTCCCAATCGGCGAATAACCGACGACGGTCCGTCCGCCATTGGGCATAGCGCTTTTCGCACGCCGGCAGGAAGTGCCGCAGAACGTCAGGGCGCGGAATCGCGGCATTCGCGAAGTCCGCCAGGGAAATCGCCAGCGATCGCAACTCGGCCGGTCGCTCGTCCGCCCGGGAATTGACGTTGATGCCGACTCCGACCACGACGAAAGGATTTTCAGCCAAACTGCTCTGGCAAAGAATGCCGCAAATTTTCCGGCCGGCCACCAGCACGTCGTTCGGCCATTTCAACCGTACCGCCGACCCGACGAATTGACGAATGGCGTCGGCCGCCGTCAGGCCGATCGCCAGACTGAGGCTCGGAATGATTTCGCGATCGACATCCGGACGAAGAAGAAAGGAAAACAGCAGATCGCGCCCCGGCAAACCGAACCAACGCCGTTCCCGGCGGCCGCGGCCGGCAGTCTGGTGATCGGCGATCAGCAAGGCGCCATGCGGCAGGTCAGCGCCGTTTTGCAACAGATCGGCATTGGTGCTGCCCGTTTCGTCGACGATCGACAGCCATTCTTTTCCCAGCCATTCGACGTTCGGCAGGCGGTGGATGGAATCGGGGGTTATCTCGATCGGTGTCATGCGCGGTTCGGCGTCAATTTCATATGGAGATCGGCGGCCGGAACGCTGTGGGTCAGCGCGCCGACGCTGATGCGGTCGATGCCGGTCGCCGCCAAGGCCGCGATCCGGTCCAACGTCACGCCGCCGGAAACCTCCAACTCGGCGCGTCCGGCGGCGATTTCCACGCAGCGGCGGATACGGTCGAGGTCCATGTTGTCCAGCAGGATGACAGGCGCCTGTTCGGCCAGGGCCTCCCGCAATTCCTCTTCGTTGCGGACCTCGATCTCCAGCGGCGCCTGAGGGAACTCCAGCCGCGCTTTGCGGATCGCGGCGGTGACGCCGCCGCAGGCGTCGACGTGGTTGTCCTTGATCAGGATTTGATCGTACAGGCCGAACCGGTGATTGTGTCCCCCGCCGGCCCGCACGGCGGCTTTTTCCAGCCGCCGCATCCCCGGATTGGTCTTGCGGGTATCCAGAATTCTCGCCCGGTGCGGGCCGACCTGTTCGACGTAAGCGGCGGTCAGCGTGGCGACGCCGCACAGATGGCAAAGCAGGTTCAGACAGATCCGTTCGCCGGCCAGCAGGGAACGGACGCGGCCGCGCACGATCGCCAACCGATCGCCGACGACAAGCCGCTGCCCGTCGGTCGCGGGCGTTTCGATTTTGACTTCCGGATCGATCAAATCCCAGAATGGCGCGAGAATTTCCAGACCGGCGGCGACCAGGGGTTGCTTGGCGCGGATTTCCGCCTCTCCGAGCCATTGCGGATCGATCGTGGCGATTCCGGTGATGTCGCCCGAGCCGAGATCCTCTTCGATCGCCAGCAGCAGCAGGCGCTGCAAACCGGTCGGGTCCAACCCGGCGTCCATTTACTCCTCCATGAGCTTGCGAATGGTGTTCTGGATGATGGTTTGGATGTGTTGCTTGAGCACGCGGGATACTTCCTGCCGCATGTTCTCGTCCACCCGCTGGCCGTAGTGGAATTCGATCCATTGTTCGATGTGGCGGGAGATTTCCGCACTGGATGCCTCGCTGACTTTTTCGGAACGTTTGATCCAAAGGTCAGACGTCACGGCATCGAGTGCCGGTTGAGTCGTCGCGTTCGACGCGGCGTCGGACCGGGCTGCGCCGGCCGGCGGCTCCTCGTCATCGAAAAAGGCGCGTAACGGATCGCTGGTTTTGGGCATCATCCGCGCGGTGGTTTTACTGCGCTCCGGAGCGGGTTTGCTCGGCGGCGGCGGTGGGGCCGGCTTGGCCGGTTCGGGCGGGGGCGTCGGAATTTCCGAAATGACTTTTTTCGCCACGGAAGTCGGCCGGCTGGCGATCGGCACCGCCTGCTCCATTTTTTCGGCCACTTCGAGGATCGCCTCCGCCAGCGGCTCTTCCTCCATTTGCATTTCAATGAATCGATCGATGCCGGAAAGAATGCCGAGGGCATGGTCGTAGGAAGCGCTGTTCTCCACGATCATGATCACCCCGACATGGGAAAGTTTATTGATTTCCTTGATCTGTCGGCACAAATCGTAGCCGTTGCCGTCGGGCAGGTTGGCATTGGTGGCCACGATCGAGGGCTCGGTCTGCCGGACCATTTCCAAGGCGTCGCGCAGGGTAGGCAAGACATGAAAGGCATTGCCACGCAAACCGAGCGCGTCGCGCACTCGTTTCCGGAAATCCTCCGGAAGGCCGACCAGGATCAGACGGCGCGAGGTGGTTTCTTTCATGGCGGTCCCTCTCTCTCAGCCGATCGGCACGAGCGCGTAGGCGCGAGTCCCGATGCCGATTTTTTCCGCATGTTCCAACTGACACAAATACGGCACCTTGGGATAAATATCCCGAATTTTGTCATCGCCCGCGGCGAAGGCATTTGTCAACCGCGTCTGCCGGTTGCCGGGCGCCTGTTGAATCGCGTCCAGACACGCCTGATCGAGCGCGACCGGGTCGGTAGAGGCGAAAATGCCCTGATCGGGCACGATCGGCGCGTCGTTCATGCCGTAACAATCGCAGGCCGGGCTGACCTGGGTGACGAAATTGACGAAAAAGCAACGGCCGTCCTTGCCGGCCATGGCGCCGGCGGCGTATTCGGCCATCAGTTCTCCGAGGCGATTGAGCCCCTGATTCCATTCGATTTCAATGGCGTCGGCCGGGCAAACGCCGAGACATTCCGCGCAGCCGGTGCATTTTTCCTCGTCGATTGCCGCTTTTTTTTCAACCAACGAAATCGCCCCGAAGGTGCAGGCGCGCACACAAATGCCGTCGCCCAGGCAAGCATCCCGATTGACGTGAGGCGATACCGAACTGTGCATTTGCAGCTTGCCGTCACGGCTGGCCGCCCCCATGCCGATGTTTTTGATCGCGCCGCCGAATCCCGTCGCTTCGTGCAGTTTAAAGTGCGAAACCGCGACCAGCGCGTCGGCGCGGGCGATCGCCTCGGCAATCGACACCGAACGGCGGTGAATCCCCTCGATCGGCACCGTTTCGCCCGCCTGGGCGCGCAAGCCGTCGGCGATGATGACCGGCGCGCCGAGCGTAATGGCGGTGAAGCCGTGCGCCGTGGCGGTCTCCAGGTGTTTGATCGCATTGGATCGCGAGCCCCGATAAAGCGTGTTGGCATCGGTGACGAAGGGGCGGGCGCCGGTTTTCAAAATCGACTGCACCACTTCGCGGACGAAAACCGGCGGCACGAACGAGGTGTTGCCGTGTTCGCCGAAATGGACCTTCACCGCGACCAGTTGTTCGGGCGAGAGGCGGGCGGCCAATTCCATTTTATCCAGCAATTGCCCGACCTTCTGCAGCAGATTGCGGCGCAGTGAAGCCCGCAGCGAGGCGAAATAAACGGGTGACGGCATTGGCGGATCCTCCCCTCGATCAAACGGTGATTCCACCCCATGCGGTGGAAAATATAATCATGGTTGTTTACCGGCGTCCGCAGCTTTGTTAAGCTGCCCCCAATTCGACACTGCGGAAACAAGTTAAGGATTATCGACATGCGCCGTCATTTTGCAATCGCCGGTATCTGCCTGCTGCTCACCCTGGGCCTGACCGTAACCGCCGCCTTCGCGGAAGGGAAAACGATGACCCGCACCGAGGACTCGGTGATCGTGCGCGGCGATCGGCTGTCGGGTGCCCAGGGGTGGCCGATCGCCCTGACCAGGCTTTACCGGCTCGACGGCGAGAAGGCGACGCCGGTCCCGTTTCAGATCGACGAGCGGTTGCCGAACAACGAATACGCCTTGCCTTTCGGTCGGAATAAAAGCGCCGACGACGGCAAGATCGACGGCAATGACGAATTGGTGTTCATGATCAAGGACGCCGGTGATCGCGGCGCGCGCGCTTTGCTGCCGGACGGCGCCGACCAGGTCGTGGAAATCACGCTGACCGATCCGGTGAACGGCGGCAAGGCCTGGCTGTATCTGCTGCGCTTTCCGAACAATCCGCCGCCGGTAAGCCCGATCGATTACGTGCAGTACGACAACACCAGGACCGTCATCGATACGGTTCGTTTCCGTATGGGGTTCCATCCGAAAGCCCCGCTCTCCATTGGCGAACTGGTCTTAAAACCGGAAGGCGGCGGCCGCGGTCAGGATTTGGTGGATCGCCTGAAAATCCGCTTTACCGCCAAGGTGATGGGCGTCGATTTGATTCGCAACGAGGAGGATTTCGTCTCCGACACCATCGGCTGGATCGACGGACCGGTGCGGATCGTCCGCCGGACGATCAACCAGGTCAAAATATGGAAATTGAAATCGCCCAAGGCCTACACCGACAACGTGTATTTTCTCAACTCCTTTGAATTCCCGACCTTTATCGAAATGCCGTTCCGCACGGATCTGCTGATTTCCGAACCTCGCTTCCGGGTATCCACCGACGGGTTGTGCGTTGCCGCCGGCCGCGTCTTCTCCAACAGCAACAACCCGGCCGGCGTCAAGGTCGACGGCGTGATGAGCGAGGCCGAGAACAAGTTGAATCCCGCCCCTTATACCTGGTCGCTGGTGACCGATCCGTCGGGCAAGGGCGCCTGGATGAATCGCCTGCTTTACGACGCCGCCAGCACGAAGGTGCGCCCAATGCTGTATTACCGCGACGACATGAAGCATCCCGACGGTCCGGAGGACGAGGCCGGCGAATGCGGCGATCTGGGTTATACGCTGGAAAACATGGGGACGATCAAGAGCGAAAAGCTCTATTTGAAGTCGATCCTCTACAACATTCCCGATTACCAGCCGGCGCGCATCCAGGAATTCATGAACATTCTGGATCGGCCGATCAAGGTTGCCGCGCAGCCGCTGTGAACAAGCGGATCAGTACGGGTAGATCTTGTTGAAAAAGGCGTCGAGAATCTGCAGGGACGGATAGCCCGTTCCCGCGGCGCCGAACAGGGTCTCGTAGACCACCATCAGGCCGAGCCAGATCGATCCGGCGAAAATGGCGATGCTCGGGGCCAGTAGCAACAACCGCGCGTTGCGCTGCCAGACGGTCAGATCGGCCCGATCGGCATAGGTGAAATAGACGAGCGAAAAAGAGAAAAAGGCGCCGAACCAGGCGGCGTAATTGCAGAAGGGCACGCCGAACCACCAGGCCGGCAGCGACTCGTGCCAGCGCCACCACATATCCGGAAAACTGGCCAAGGGATCGAGCTGGGCATCGGCGGATATCGCCAGGACGGTCGTCACCAGCGCGGTCAGGGCCGGCGAAGCCTTCAAGCGCGCCGAGCGTTCGCGGAAAAATTCGATCATCGTGATGCAGCAGGTGAACACGATGCACCAGCCCACCATCGTCGCCAGCGGGGCGGGCAGCTTATAAACGTAAACCTTGAAGTGCGGCTCGAAGAAATAGCCGAGATAGATGCCCGCATTCTCCAGGGCCATGCCGTAGACAAAAGCCACGCCGAAGAAGGTCACGAAGCGCGCCCAACCCCGGTGGTACAGGGTATGGGTCATGATCATGATCGCCCAGAACAAATTGGACAATTCGAACATCCGGCGAAACGCGGGGCCGGAAATCTCGTGGCGGAAAAACGGGAAGATCGCGTAGAACAGCCAGATGAACAGGGGCACGCCGAAAGCCAGAAGGAGAATCCGGCGGTGCACCTTTTCCTTGTCGAATTGCTGTTTGGTCTCGCGCAGCCGGATCCGGTAGTAGCCGTAGAACCAAAGCGACAACGGCAAAACGAGCAAGGCGAACCAATGACGCGAGATGCCGACATCCACGAACCATTTTTCCGGGGCGTTGGACATCAGGATGTTATGAATGCCCAATCCTTCCAGAAAAAGGAACCAGATGGGGAGTTTGTCCCAGATTTCATTCACGATCGCGCGGCGGGTTAATAAATTTTGGGTGATGTCGCGTTGTTCCACGGGCCCCTCGTGGTAAAGTGAATAGTCGGGGTAATTTATCGGCCGCCGATTTAACGGTCAAGTGGAGGCGATGCCCCTAACAGGCCGGCGGGAGGCATGGCCCGCTCTGGACGAATCGAGCCATCCGCGTATGCTATAACGTTGTTCGGGGAAAGTAGATGAGCGATTAAAAATTATCGCGATTCCCGGTGACTATTCCAAACAGGATGACCAGGTGAAACCGGAAGTATCAGCCGCTTTATTCATGCCTCTAGTCGAGCAATGCAAAGAAAGCGACGTGTCCTTGGAGCGCTGGAATTCCTCGGCCTCGAAGGAAGAAAGCCTGCCACTGGAAAAGCGCTGGTGGATCGACGAAGTCACGTTCCGCGAGTTGATCGCCGTCCTGGGCAATCTGAACATCGAAAAATTGAAAGCGGTCGGAGCGCGATTCCTCAAGGACGAGTCGAACGGCTTGGGCGATCTGTTGTTTCCGTTCGTCGATGATCCGCACCACCTGCTCGACGCCCTGGCCGAACAGATCAACTACAACGCCCGCACGTTGCGCCTGACCTTGCATCCCGGCGAAAAAAACTCCTTCACCGCCACCCTGGTTTCCACGCTCAAGCGCCCGGCGCCGCCGGTGCTGGGCTGGTGGCTGGAAGGGATTCTGCGCGCCGCGCAGGAGCTGATTCAGCCCTTCGACTTCAAACGGCAGGACGTGACCAACGGCCATGCCGACGAACTGATCGCCTCGATGAAAAAGGCGGAAGCCGAGACCAACGCCTGCGCCTATCAGATTTCGTGGAAGAAAACGTTTTTCTCTCGAACGCCGAAATCGACCGACCGTCTGGAGCACGCCCGCGAAAGCATGAATCGCGCGCGCAAGGCGATCGTCTATCACCGGCAACAACTGGCGCAGACCCAGTTGCGCCTGGCGAGCGAAGAGGCCTTGTTGCACGGCATCGTCTCGCTGTCGGAGGCGACCAAGACGGTCAAGACCTATCGCGAACTGATCCACCTCACAGCCAACCGCATCTGCACCGACCTGGGGTTTGACCGCTGCCAGATCTATCTGGCGCGCGAAGGGCAGTTGGAAATCGTCTCGGTGATCGACCCGCTGGACATGAACTGGGCGCAGACGATCTTCGCGACCGTGCAGGCCAATCCGATTCCGCTCGACGACCGCACCGAGGAAAGCCGCTCGTTCCAAAGCGGCAAGTACGTGATCGTCAACAACCCGTGGAACAACATTTTCGTGCCGCAGGTGCAGCAGGAGGCCTGGAAATCGAAGGGTTACCTGATCGTGCCCATCCGCGGCGCCGACCGGATCATCGGCCTGGTGCTGGCCGACCATTACTACAAGCGGCTGCCGATCGAACCCGACGATGTCGATAAACTCCAGGCGGTCGCCAACATCAGCGGTATGGCGATCGAAAAGCTGCGCCTGATCGACAAACTGGAAACCAAGGTCACCGAGCGCACCGGCGAATTGGAGCGGGCGAACAAGAAACTGATGGTGCTTTACGAAAAAGCGCGCGAAACCGACCGCATCAAGAGTGATTTTCTGGCCAACATGAGCCACGAACTGCGGACGCCGCTCAATTCGATCATCGGTTTTTCAAAGATCATCCTGCGCGGCATCGACGGCCCGTTGACCGACCGGCAGCAGACCGACATCTCGGCGATTCTCAACAGCGGCACGCACCTGCTGAGTCTGATCAACGACATTCTCGATCTGTCCAAGATCGAATCGGGCCGCATGGAACTGCAAATGGCCGATTTCTCCCTGCAGGGCATGCTGCACGAGGTGGAGACCAGCGCGCGCATCCTGCTCAAGGACAAGCCGATCGAGTTGGTCATCAACATCGATCCCGCGCTCGATGTCGTGTTCGGCGACCGGATGCGGTTGCATCAGGTCATGCTCAACCTGGTCAGCAATGCCTCCAAGTTCACCGAAAAAGGCCAGATCACCATCACCTCCAAACGCGGCAGCGACAGCTTCTACATCGCCGTTTCCGACACCGGGATGGGCATCCCGGCCGATAAGATCAACCTGGTTTTCGAACGCTTTCGCCAACTCGATTCGAGTTCCAGTCGCGTCAAGGGCGGCAGCGGTCTTGGATTGACGATCAGCAAGAAGTTTGTTGAGATGCACGGCGGTAGGATTTGGGTGACGAGCACCGAAGGCGTGGGATCGACGTTCCACATCTCGATTCCGTACAAGGTTCCTACGGTGTAATCCTCCCGTGGCCGCACGGCATGCCGGGAGAGGCAAGGAAGCGGATCGGTAAATGAAAAGCATCCTCTACATTGAAGACAACCTGGAAAACAAGCTGCTTATCCGCCGCCTGTTGCGCGCGGCCGGCTATCAGGTTTACGAAGCCGACGATGGTCTCGAAGGCATCGAGATGGCGACGCGCCACAAGCCCGATCTGATCATCATGGACATTAACCTGCCCGGGATGGACGGCTACGAAGCCACGACCAAAATCAAGGCGATTCCCGGTGTGTCGCAAGTGCCGATCGTGGCCCTGACCGCCTATGCGATGAAGGGCGACCGGGAAAAAAGCCTGGCGGCCGGCTGCGACGGCTACCTGCAAAAACCGATCGACCCCGACACCTTCGTCGCAACCATCGAGCAATACCTCTACGGCCATCGCGAGACGATCCTCCCCGACCAGCAACTTCATTATTTGAAGGAATACAGCCAACACCTGGTTTCGCGGCTGGAAGAGAAAATCCGCGAATTGCAAAAGAAAAACGAGGAGCTGGAATCCAAAACCCGCCAGATGGAAGAAACCTACATCGGCATCATCGCTTCCCTGACGCGGGCCATCGAACAGAAGCACCCGTCGACCGCCGGCCATTCCGAACGAGTCACTCGTTACGCGCTGGCCATCGGCGACGCGATCGGCTTGTCCAAGCGCGATTTGAAAGTGCTGCGCCGAGCGGCGATTCTGCACGACGTCGGCAAAATCGTGATCGAACTTTCCGCCATCGATAAACCCGGCGAACTGGCCGAGGAAGAATGGCTGATGGTCCGGCGCCACCCGGAAATCGGCGCCAAAATTCTGGAACCGCTAAGTTTTTTGTATCGTGAAATCGAAATCATTCGCAATCACCACGAGCGCCCGGACGGCAAGGGTTACCCGCGCGGATTGACCGGCGAGGAATTGGACGTGCTGACCGGCATTCTGACGGTTGCCGATGCGTTCGACGCCATGACCAGCACCCGCGCTTACAAAACGGCGATGAGCATCGAGGAATCCATCACCCACCTGGAAGAAAGCCGCAACACGCAGTTCATCCCGGAAGTGGTGGACACCTTCGTGAAATTGCTTCGTTCAGGCGAATTGGACGTCATCTTGCAGACCAAGCGTCAAATGTAAATAAAGTGAATTAATCAACATCTTGATCGTTCGTCCATGATTGACACCATCGGTGGCGCAATGGTAGATTTGCGCCGCTCGAAAACGGATCGCTCTTCACCAAAAACCCAGGATAGAAGCGCATGACTATCGTTCATCGACGCCGAATCATGAATGCCGAACGGGTCGACCGGACCATCCGCCGCATCGCGGCCGAGGTGATCGAGGATTGCCCCGATTTGAAACAGTTGGCCTTGATCGGTATTCGGACAGGCGGGGTCAACCTGACCTTGCGCCTGGCCGATTTTCTGAAAGCCACCGAGAACATCGACGTCCCCATCGGGATGCTGGATATCACCTTGTACCGCGACGATCTGGACGGCCGGACACCGCTCTTGAAAAAGACGGAAATCGAATTCGACATCGACGACAAATGGATCGTGCTGGTCGACGACGTGCTGTTCACCGGCCGCACGTTCCGCGCCGCGCTGGACGCCCTGATGGATTACGGGCGCCCGTCCTGCATCCGCGCGGCGGTGCTGATCGACCGGCGCGCCCACCGCGAGTTGCCGATCCAACCGGACTACTACGGGCAAATTCTAGATACGGCCCGCGAGGAAAAAGTCGAGGTGAGCATCGCCGCCGGGCGCGGCCGCACCGACAAGGTCGCCGTACTGACCGAAGTCGATTCCGAGGAGGGCCAGGAATGAAGCTCAACCGCAAGGACATCCTGGGGTTGAAGGATTTGTCGGTTGCGGAAATCAACTTGATCCTCAACACCGCCGATTCCTTCCGCGAGTTCGTCGCTCGCCGGGTGAAAAAGGCGCCGGCCCTGCAAGGGCGCACGGTCGTCAACCTGTTTTACGAAAAATCCACCCGCACCCGCACGAGCTTCGAAATCGCCGCCAAACGGCTCTCGGCCGACGTGGTGAATTTCACCGCTTCCGAAAGTTCGGTGGGCAAGGGCGAGACCTTTCTCGATACGGTCCGCAACATCGACGCGATGCATCCCGACGTGATCGTCATCCGGCACGGTTGCGCGGGCGCGCCGCACATGCTGGCCAAGATGATCGAGCCGGGGGTGATCAACGCGGGCGACGGCGCGCACGAGCATCCCAGCCAGGCGCTGTTGGACATGCTGATGATCCGCGACGAGAAAAAGGGCTTCGACGGCCTGCGCGTGGCGATCATCGGCGACATTTCCCACAGCCGGGTGGCGCGCTCCAACATTTACGGGCTGACGCGGATGGGCGCCGAGGTGCGCATCGCCGGCCCGGCCACGATGATGCCGGTCGGCATCGAGAAGCTGGGCGTGCAGGTGTTTTCCAATCCCGACGAGGCGATCCGCGGGGTCGACGTCATCATGATGCTGCGCATTCAGCTCGAACGACAGAACCGGCCGTTGTTTTCCAGCACCCGCGAATACAGCCGGTATTTCGGCCTCAACGAAAAGCGGCTCAAACTGGCCAAGAAGGACGCGATCATCATGCATCCCGGCCCAATGAACCGCGGCGTGGAAATCGACTCCGAAACCGCCGACGGCGCTCGGTCGCGCATTCTCAACCAGGTGACCAACGGGGTCGCGGTGCGCATGGCCCTCTTGTATCTCGTGACCGGAGGTGGCAATTGAAAACGCTCATCCACGGCGGACGGGTCATCGATCCGTCGCAGAACATCGATGCGCCGTTCGACGTCCTGATCCAGGCCGGTAAGATCGTCGAGCTGACGGCGCCGGGTAAATTCAAAGGCCAGGCCAAAAAGCTCGACGCGGCCGGTTGCGTGGTGGCGCCGGGGTTCGTCGACCTGCACACGCACCTGCGCGAACCGGGCTTCGAAGGCCGCGAGACCATCTTCACCGGGTCGCGGGCCGCGGTGGCCGGCGGCTTCACCAGCATCTGCTGCATGGCCAACACCGATCCGGTCAACGACAATTACACGATCACCGGCTTCATTCTCGGCCAGGCGCGGCAGGCGCTGTGCAAGGTCTACCCGGTCGGCGCGTCCACGATCGGCCTGAAGGGCGAGGCCATCGCCAGCCTGCTCCAGATGAAGGAATCCGGCGTCATCGCCTACAGCAACGACGGCGTGCCGATCCGCAACAGCGAATTGCAGCGCCGCATCTTCGAACTGGCGCGCCAGGCGGGCATGGTCGTGCTCAGCCATGCCGAGGACCCCGACATGATCGCCGACGGCCTGATGCACGAAGGCCCGACCAGCACCGAGAACGGCTTGCCGGGCATTCCCGACGCCGCCGAGGAAATCGCGGTAGCGCGCGACATCCTGCTGGCCAAATTGACCCGCTGCCGCCTGCACATCTGCCACCTGTCCACCGCCGGCGCCCTCGATCTGGTGCGCTGGGCGAAACAGAAGAAGATCCCCGTGACCTGCGAGGTGACGCCGCACCACTTCACCCTGATCGACGAGGACGTCCGCGAATACGACACCAACTGCAAGATGTCGCCGCCGCTGCGTTCGCGCGCCGACCGGGCGGCCTTGATCAAAGGCCTGGCCGACGGCGCGGTCGACGCGATCGCCACCGACCACGCGCCGCACGGCCGCATCCATAAGCAGATCGAATTCGACAAGGCGGCCAACGGCATCATCGGCCTGGAAACGGCGCTGGGCCTGACCCTGCGGCTCGTCCACCAGAAAAAACTGACGCTGCGCCGCGCGATTGAACTGTTGTCGACCTCGCCGGCCGCGATCGTCGGCCTGCCGGCCGGCTCGCTGGCGCCCGGGCGCCCCGCGGACGTCACCGTGTTCAATCCGGACGAGGAATTCGATTACACGGCGGCCCGGGTGCAGTCGAAATCGCGGAACACGCCCTTTCTCGGCTGGCGACTGCCGGGCGTCATTCGTTACACCATTGTCGATGGCAAGATCGCCTATCAGGGATAACCCATGTCCGTGGAACTGTATTTGGATGAATTGCAACGCTACGCCGACGAAAACTTCCACGTCGATCTGCTGGCCGCCCGCGTCGAATATTTCGCCGGCATGGGCAGCATCAACGAGGACGACGAGCTTTTCGAGGCGCATCTGGACCGTTTTCTCGACTGGTTTTTGTTCGAACGGGTTTTGCCGCACGGCCGGCAGACCCCGCTCGCGGCTTTCATCCAGGCGCAACAAGACCGGCTACCGGCGGAAAACCTGCGCCTGTACGAAGGATTTTTAAAGAACGTGCACAGCCTGTTCAGCGTGCAAAAAATCGACAAAACCGGCGTGCATTTGCGCGACCTGGCCGATAAAATAAAATACTTCGTCGTCGAGGAAGTGCCCAACGCCTTTACCAAGGGGCAGGTTTTCGAAGCGCGCTTGCTGCCGCTCGGCGACGAATGGTACTTCAGTAAGGGTTACATCTTTCACCCGTTGTCGGCCGCCAAGGCGATTGAAAAAAAGGTCAAGCACCTGGATCCGCGCGATCGGGACGCTTATCGCACCTTCATTCGCGAACTGGCCTTGCGCCGCCTGAAGGCCGATCGCTACAAGCACATCGAGCCCGCGCAGTTCTATCGGTTCTAATGGAAACCTTGCTGCCGGCGGCCCAACATCTGGCGGCGGTGCGGGAACTGCACCGTCTCTTGTCTCCCTGCCGGATTTGCCCGCGCCGATGCGGCGCTGACCGCCTCGCCGGCAAGCGCGGCGCCTGCGGCGCCGAATCGATCGTCGAGCTGGCCTCGGCGACGGTCCATCGCGGCGAGGAGCCGCCGATCAGCGGTGCCGACGGGTCGGGCACGCTGTTCTTCTCACATTGCGTCTTGCGCTGCCTTTATTGCCAGAACTGGCCGATCAGCCAGCAAGGCGTCGGCCGGCGGTTGAGCATCGAGGAAGTCGCTGAGCGCATGCTCGCCCTGCAAAAAAGCGGCGTGCACAACATCAACCTGGTCAATCCCACGCACTATTGGCCGCAAATCGCCGCCGCGGCGTATCTGGCGCGCCGGCGCGGCCTGACCATCCCGCTGCTCGCCAATACGAGCGGCTACGAAAACATCGAGATCCTGGCTTTGCTCGATGGAATCGTGCAAATCTGGCTGCCGGATTTCAAATATATGGACCGCCGGTTGGCCCGGCGCCTGTCCGGCCGCGACGATCTGCCCGCCACGAATTTTCGCGCGGTGCGGTATCTGTGCCGGAAATACGGACCGCTACGGATCGCCGACAACGGCCTGGCCGACGGCGGGGTGTTGATCCGCCACCTCGTCTTGCCGGGCCAGGTCGCGCAGAGCCGGCGGGTGCTGCGCGTGCTGACGCGTCGCCTCGGCCGGCGAATCCCGGTCAGCTTGATGACCCAATACTTTCCGGCGTATAAAGCGCATGATGATTCCGCGTTATGCCGGCCGTTGAACCGAACCGAAAAACGGCGCGTCTGGCGGGCCGCCCGGCGGTTCGGTATCCGGCAAGGCTGGAGGCAACAAGATGGATGAGATCAGGCAGACAGTGGAGCAGCTCCGCGCCACGGTGACCTCGCACCT
Organism: Myxococcales bacterium; assembly: GCA_012517325.1. Lineage (NCBI taxonomy): Bacteria > Pseudomonadati > Myxococcota > Myxococcia > Myxococcales > Myxococcales bacterium. Next base: position 33,826 of record JAAYVF010000041.1, read on the forward strand.
GGAAAACAAGAACGGCGATGCCCGCTTTTCCGACGTCGGCGCCTTCGTGCGCGAACAGGTGGTCCGCCTGTTGAAACGCAAGGATTTGCGCATCGGCTTCGAAGTGATTTTGAACGACTTGCGCAACGTCTTCACCGGCTTTGAAACGTTCGATCACGAGTATCAACGGCAATTCCTGGAAGACGCGATGCGCCTGATCGAACAAGTGGAAGTGATGATCGCGGCCGACAAGGTGCTCAACAGCGAGCGCCTGACGCTGCCCAGCCCGCCGCCGACGACGATCGATCTGGTGAAAAACAAAATCGACAAATACGTGCAAATCGCGCGCGAACAGAAAGAACGGTTGCACAAAGACCAGCAAATGCGGCGGATTTCGCGCCGCCATCCACGTCCGGTGACCAAGCCGGTCATTTCCGACACCGACGACGTGGTCGACGAGGCCCGCATGGATCTGGTGTTCGCCGACTCCAAACTCGTCGAACCGCCGCGCCGCCAGGATCAGCGCAACCGCGGCTACCGCCGGCCGCACGAACAACAACCGCAACCAAACGCCAATCCACCCAAAGCCGCCGGCGGCAACCCCGGTAGCGGCGGTGGCAGCGGCAGCGGCAGCGGTGGCGGCGAGCCCCGACCGGCCGGCGATAAACCGCGACGCCGCAACCGTCGGCCGCGCCGGAAGTAATCATTCGCCGCCGCCAGCGACGGATGAGTCCATGACCGTGACCGTCCCTTATCATTGCCGCTATCTCGAACCGATCGGCGTCTTGCCGGGCGTCGGCCCGAAAATCGCCTCGCTTTTCGAACGCAAGGGCATCCGCACCGTCGCGGATCTGCTCTATACCCTGCCGGCCCGCTACGACGACCGGCGGCTCGTTTCGCCCATTGCGGCGCTTGAGCCCGGCCGGCCGGCCACGGTACGCGGGACGCTGATCCAGGTTCGGTCGACGGGTGGACGCGGACGGTTGCGCCGCACCGTCGCGGAACTGGCCGATGACAGCGGGACCATCGCCGTCGTCTGGTTCGGCTTCGCCGGGCAGCGTTTCGCGAAGGGCGATCGCGTTCAGCTCAGCGGCCCGGTGGACAGCTATCAGGACAAGCTGCAACTGCAAAATCCTGACGGCGATATCTATGCCGACGACTTGCCGCCGCCGGCGACCATCGTGCCGCTTTACAGCGAACTGGAGGGAATCGGCCAGCGGACCTGGCGGAAATTGCAGCGCGTGGCCGGCGAACGGTTCGCCGGCGACTGGATCGGCGGCGTGCCGGCGCCGCTGCGCGAACGGTCCGGGCTGCTGACCGTCGGCGCGGCGCTGGGCTTTCTGCATCAACCGCCGGCCGATCTGCCGGGCGACGTCGAAAAGTTGTTGACCCCGGATTCGCCGCCATTGCGCAGCCTAATCTGGGAGGAATGGTTCGTCTTTCAACTGGCGATGCAGTTGCGGCGCCGCCTGTTCGCCCGCGCGACGGGCATCGCGTTCCATTGCGAGTCGTCGCGGCTGGACGCGTTGCTCGCGTCTCTGCCGTTTTCGTTGACCGCCGATCAGGCGAATACCTGGCGGGAAATTCTGGCCGATTTGCAAAGCGACCGGCCGATGCATCGCCTGCTGCATGGTGAAGTCGGCTCGGGAAAAACGATCCTGGCGGTCCTGGCCGCGTTCGTGGCCGCGCAAAGCGGTTATCAGACCGCGATCCTGGCGCCCACCGAAATCCTCGCCGAGCAGCATTGGGAGCGGTTTTCGCGGATTCTGGAGCCGCTCGGCGTCTCCTGCGTGCTCTTGATCGGCACCGAGGCGCCGCCGAAAAAGCGCCGCCTCAAGGATCTGGTGCGGTTAGGCAGCGCGCAAGTGGTAATCGGCACGCATGCGTTGCTGAGCGGTGACGTCGAATTTCCCCGGCTCGGACTGGCGGTGATCGACGAGCAGCACAAATTCGGGGTCGAACAACGCGCCAAACTGGTGAGCAAGGGCGTCCGGCCGGATGTGCTGGTCCTCAGCGCCACGCCGATCCCGCGTTCGCTGGCGCTGACGATGTGCGGCGATCTGGATATTTCCGTCTTGCGCGAAAAGCCGGGCGGCGAGGGAAAGGTGACCACCCACCTGATGACGCGCGCGGACCGTGTGTCGATGTATCGGGAGGTCGCCGACCGGCTGCGGCAAGGTCGGCGCGGGTATATCGTCGCGCCGCGTTTGGCCGCCGCGACGGAAGGGCAGAGCGACGCGGTGCAGTTGCACGCCGAATTGAAAAACGGCCCGCTGGCCGAATTCCGATTGGAAGTGCTGCACGGCAAGGTTATGCCCGAGGCGCGCCGCCGGATCATCGCGGCCTTGGCGGCGGGCGAACTGGACGCGATCGTCGCCACGACCGTCGTCGAGGTCGGCTTGGATATCCCGAACGCCGGGTTGCTGGTGGTGGAGAACGCCGAACGGTTCGGGTTGAGTCAATTGCATCAGATGCGCGGCCGGATCGGTCGGGACGGCGCCGAAGCCCTCTGCCTGCTCTCGTACGACGAAGCAAGCGGCGAAAAATCACTGGAGCGCCTGCGCCTGCTGGCCTCCTGTCACGATGGTTTTGCGATCGCCGAAGCCGACTTGAAATTGCGCGGTCCCGGCGAAATGATGGGCGCCCGGCAGAGCGGTCTGCCGCCGCTCCGCTTCGGTAAATGGATCCAGCGTGAGCTGTCGCTGCTGGAAGATATCCACCGGGCCGCCGCCGAGGTTCTGGCCGCCGATCCGGCTCTCGCGGATCCGGCGCATCACTGGGCGAAAATGGTCGCCTTGCAGCGCTGGGGAGCCTGGCTGGGTGAAGGAGGATACGGATGAGTTCGCGCCTGCCGCCCTGGCTGCGCCGCACCAAACAGGATTTGGCCCGTCTGCACGAAATGAAACGCAAGCTGCGCGGGCAGGGGCTCCACACCGTCTGCGAGGAGGCGCGCTGCCCTAATATCGGCGAGTGCTTCGGTCGCACCACCGCGACGTTTCTGATCATGGGGCCGGTCTGTTCGCGACACTGCGGCTTCTGCAATGTCGCCGCCGGCCATCCGGCGCCCCTCGATCCCGAGGAGCCCTACCATGTCGCGCAAGCCGCCAAGGATCTCGGGTTGCGCCACGTGGTGATCACCAGCGTCACCCGTGACGATCTGCCGCTGGGCGGCGCCGGGCATTTCGTCGAAACGATCCTGGCGGTCCGGGAGACGTTGCCGGCGGCGACCATCGAAGTGCTGACCCCCGACTTCCAGGCCGACGAGACGGCGCTCGTGGCCATCGCCCAGGCGCCGATCCAGGTTTTCAACCACAACGTGGAGACGGTGGCGCGCCTGTACCCGACGGCGCGGCCGCAAGCCGATTACCGGCGCAGCCTCTTTGTTCTCAAATGCCTGGCGGCCCTGCGGCCGGACATCCTGGTGAAAAGCGGCTTCATGCTGGGCCTCGGCGAAACCGACGCGGAAGTGGTGGAACTGCTGGCCGATCTGCGGGCGCACCGCGTGAATGCGCTGACGATCGGTCAATATCTGCGGCCTCGGCTGGCGAATTTGCCGGTCGAACGCTACGTTCCGCCGGAGGAATTCGCCGCCTGGGAAGACCGTGCGAAAAACGCCGGTTTTGCGCACGTCGCCGCCGGTCCGCTGGTGCGCTCGTCCTATCAGGCGGATCGTTTTCTCGCCGACGAAACCCGACCGCTTGCTTTGCGTTCCGAATCCGATATACAAAATGATTGAAACCCAAGCGAGGAGGGGTTCTGATGGGTTTTTATAATCTCGAAGAGATCATCGCCGCCCACAAAAAAGGTCAATTGGAAGCGAAATTGGTCGATTACGACTTGAACGATCTCGCCTTTCTGATTCACGAGATGATCGGCTTCGCGAAAAAGCAGAATCGGCAAAAGGATCTGGTTTCGTTGATCAACACCCTTGAGAATATTATGGACGAACGGCAAAGAACCCAAAAAGATTAAGTGCCTTCGCTTCAGCCACCAGTTTTTTCAACCATCCGACCGCCGCGTTTGCGCCCCGGCGACCGCATCGGTGTTTTTGCGCCGGCCGGTCCGTTCGCCGACGAGCAACTGCGGCGCGGCGTTTCGTTCTGGCAAAAGCGCGGTTATCGCGTGCACGGCCTGGAAAATTTGCAGGAACCGACGGCCTATCTGGCCGCCCCGGACGCGCAGCGCGCCGGCACTTTCAATCGCTTACTCGCCGACCGTGAGATCCGCGCCCTCGTCGCCGCGCGCGGCGGTTACGGCACCTTGCGGATCCTGGACGAGCTCGATCTGGAACCGCTGGCCGCCGAACCTAGAATCATCATCGGTTTTTCCGACCTGACCATCTTGCATCTCGAGTTGTGGCGCCGCTTCCATTTGGTTTCCTTCAGCGGCCCGATGATCGCCGGTTCGCAAATCGATCGGTTGACCGCGGACGAACAGGAGCATTTCTGGCAAACCCTGGAAAGCGATGTGCCGCCGCCCCCGGTCGCGGGAGAGGCGACACGGGTTGTCTTGGCCGGCGAGGCCGAGGGACCGCTGCTCGGCGGCAATCTGACGATTCTGGCGCATGCCGCGCTGGCCGGACGATTGCCCTCGCTAGCCGGCGCCGTTCTATTGCTGGAAGACGTCAACGAGCCGCCCTATCGCATCGACCGGTATCTGACCGCGTTACGGCTGGGCGGCCATTTGAGCGGCATCCTTGGCGTCGCCGGCGGCGATTTCGGCCCGGCCGTCGATCCGACGCTGCTCGATACGATTCTGCTCGACCGGCTCGGCGATCTGGGCGTGCCGATCATCGCCGGCCTGCCGATCGGCCATGGTGAAAAGAATCGCCTGGTGCCGATCGGCGCCCGCGTTCGCCTGAACACCTCGCCGCCGGAAGTGCATTTTCTTGAAGGCGGCGTATGCTGACTCACGCCGCGGCCATGCTGGAAGAGGCGACTCGGGAACGTCGCGTTCCCGGTGCGGTGTTGCGGGTCGAATGGCAGGGTGAACTGCGGCACGAATCGGCCCATGGCGTCACCCGGTACGACCAGCCCGCTCCGGTTGTGCCGTCGACCTGGTTCGATCTGGCCAGCTTGACGAAAATTCTGGCGACGGTTCCCGCGGTCATGCTGGCCGTTCAGTCGGGATTGATCGAACTCGACGCGCCGCTCGGCGAATACCTGCCGGAAGTTCACGCCGCGTTTGCCGCGCAGCCGTTCCGGCGCTTCCTGAACCATTCGAGCGGCGCCGCCGCCTGGAAGCCGTTCTTTCGCCGGGTCCCTCCCGCGATGCTCAATTCACCGGAAGGAAAACGGCTGATTCTCCGTGAAATTCTGGTCGAACAACCGGAGTCTGTTCCCGGAACGCGACAGGTTTACAGCGATATCGGCATGGCGATGGTGGGAGAGGCGTTGGCCCGCACGCTGGCGAAGCCGCTCGATGAATGGGTCGAAAGGGAAATATTTCGTCCGCTGGGGGCGGACGAACTCGCCTATTTGCAACGCCGGCCGCGCGCGGTGCCTTCGCTGGCCGCCACGGAAGATTGCCCCTGGCGTGGTCGCGTTTTAGCCGGCGAGGTGCACGATGAAAACACCTGGGCGGCCGGCGGCGCGCTCGGGCAATCGGGTCTGTTCGGCACGGCGCGCGGCGCCGGCGTCGTGCTCCAGGAGATTCAAGCGGCTTTGGCGGGGCAGGGAAGATTGTTCAAACCGGAGGTCGTCGCCCGGTTCATGCAAAAGCCGGCGGACCGGGAGGAAGATTCGTTCCGCCTGGGATTCGACTCGCCCAGCCGGCGCGGATCGAGTACCGGCCGGCATTTCGGCCCGCGGACCTTCGGCCACCTGGGCTTCACCGGCGTCAGCGCCTGGGCCGATCCCGATCGCCGGCTGCTCGTGGTATTATTGACCAATCGCGTTCACCCGACCCGGCAAAACGAAACGATCAAACAACTGCGTCCATTGGTGCACGACGCGGTGATCGAGGAACTGGAAAATGATCCCCGTTGAAATTTCCACGGTCAGGCATATTCACCTGGTTGCCGTTTGCGGCGTCGGCATGGGCACCCTGGCCGGAATGCTGAAAGAAAAGGGCTACCGGGTGACGGGCAGCGACCAGGCGATCTATCCGCCGATGAGCGAAAAACTGGCCGCCTGGGGCATCCCGGTCTTGGAGGGTTACAAACCGGAACACCTCGAACCGCGTCCCGATCTGGTGGTGATCGGCAATGCGATCAGCAAAGGAAATCCGGAAGGCGACGCGGTGTTGGAACGTGGCATTCCTTACGTCTCGATGGCCGAGGCACTGCGGCTTTTCTTCTTCGACGGAAAAATCCTGTCGGCCGTTTGCGGGACGCACGGCAAAACGACCTCGACGGCGCTTTTATCCTGGGTGCTGGAAAACGCCGGTTTTGATCCCACTTATCTGGTTGGCGGCGTCCTGGAAAACACCGGGCGCGGCTATCGCGTCGGCGGCGGTTCGCTGGCCGTCGTGGAGGGCGACGAATACGACACGGCCTGGTTCGACAAGGTGCCCAAGTTCGTCCGCTACCGGCCCGATCTGGCGGTGCTGGGCAACATCGAATTCGATCACGCCGACATTTACGCCGATCTGGCGGCCGTCATCGACGCCTTCCGCCAATTGGTCGTCAATCTTCCTCCGGATGGTTTGCTGGTCGCCGGCATCGACAACCCGCGGGTGCGCGACTTGTTGCCGTTGGCGCCTTGCGCCGCGCGCACGTTCGGTTTGTGCGACGACGCCGATCTCACCGGGCGAATTCTTGACCTGCGACCCGCCGGCATGTCTTTCGAGGTGTTTGCGGACGGAAAAAGCCGCGGGGTTTATCGATCGACGATCGTCGGCGAGTACAACCTCCTCAATATCCTTGGCGTGATCGGACTGGCCGATCGGCTGGGCATCGGCGATGAAGCCTTGCGCGCCGGGCTGGCCTCGTTTACCGGCGTCAAACGCCGCCAACAGGTGTTGGGCGAGGCGGCCGGCGTATTGGTGATCGACGATTTCGCCCACCATCCGACCGCCGTGCGCGTCACCCTGGAAAGCTTGCGCGCGATCCGGCCGAATCGACGATTGGTGACGATTTTCGAGCCGCGCACCAATACCTCGCGGCGGGCGTTTTTCCAACAGGAATACGCCGCCTCTTTCGGCGCGGCCGACGTGGTGATTCTCTGCGAGGTCCAAGCCCTCACCAAAGGAATTCCGGGCGACAAGCTCGACGTGGAACGGTTGGTCGCCGATTTACGAATCCAAGGCAAAGAGGCCTGGCGAGCTTCCGATTACCCGGCGGTGTTGGATTTGTTGCAAAAATGCCTGTCGCCGGGCGATCAAGCGGTTTTTCTTTCCAATGGCGGTTTTGGCGATCTCCCTCGTAAAACCTTGGCGTTTTTGCAAGAAAAGGATGCGCCGGCGTGACCCAGGTCCTGGCGAATATTTACAACCCCGAACCGGTGCTGGTGGCCTCCGCCACGCTCGACGGCATCGCCGGCGCGGCGATCTGGGCCTCGCGGCTCCCGGGACTGCAATCCTGGCTCTTCGCACCGGAAGGCTTAGGGCGCCTCGTTTTTTCCTCGCCGGCGTTGATGACGAACCTGCGTTTCAACGCGCTGCACGTGTTCAATCTGCCCTTGGTGGACGAGGACTTGCCGGTGGTGGAAACCGTTCTGAAGCGCTCCGGCCTGACCGAAAAGGTCTGGCTCGACCACCATTACCAAAGCCGCGAACAGCAAGCTTTGCTGTTGCGCAACGGCGTCCGGTTGGTCAACGAACCGCGACACCATTTGTCGTCGCGGCTGCTCCTCGAATACCTGGACAAACCCGAACCCTGGATGCGGGAGCTGGTCGAGGCGGTGGAGCAGGGGCCGGCGACGGCCGGCGAACCTTGGTTGAGCTGGCTGCTGGTTTTTTTAGCCGTCGCCGGTGAACCGTTCGGCATCCGCCAGGCCATCTCGCCCTTGGCCGAGCGGCGTTTCGAGGCGTTCGATCCGGCTTTAAAAAAAATCGGCCTGGACCAATGGCGGCAAATCCGGGAAATGGCCGGCGGCGCGCTGCATGAAGTCCCGCTCACGGGTCATCGACTGGTGGTGGTCGGCCTGCCGCATTCGCGGCAACAGGATTACCAATTGCTGGTGCGGACGATTTTCCGCGAAAAGGAGGCGCAACTGGCCCTGGTCTTTTTCGATCAGGCGCCGCGCATGATTCTCGCGGTCAACCCGCCGAATCGGGACGAATTCGATTTGCTGGCGTGCGGCGAGGCTTTGGAGCAGGGGGGCTTTCACACCTGGCATTACGACCGGCTGACCTTGTTTGCGCAGCACGATGAATTGAAGACTTTGGCGGCCATCGAAAAAACCCTGACTGTTCTGCAAGCCTGGGCTTCGTTCAACAATTAATCCGGGCGTTGCTCACCAGATCGCCAGGTCCACGATCCCGCACCCGTCGCACTCGTAGGTGTCCTTCAATGCGTAGGAATCGAGGCCGTAGAGGAAGATGGTCCCTTCATCATTGGCTACCCAGACTTCGCGGCGCGAAACATTCATTTCCATGGTGGTGACAGCGGAGCCGCTCGGTAGAATCAACGGATTGCCGAGCCCGCGAATCCAATCCGATTCTTCGGTCCCGTACACGTACAAACGCGGCTGATCGGCATCGCCAAGCCAAACTGCACGGTGATTGCCGCTGGCCATGGCATTGACCGCCGTGGCCAAAGTCGCGCTTTGCAAATTCCCGCCAATCTCGTCCCAAAAATCGAGCGTGGTCGGACCGGAGGAATTATCCGAGCCGCCGAGCGTAACCAGGATCTCGTTGTTTTGATCGTCGAATGCCCGGTCGATCTTTTTGGGATTGGTTATACTCACCGGGACCATCAGTTGCAGGGCATTGGTATTGTTGTCGAAAAAGTAAAGGGCAGCCGAATCGGCCAACCGCGAACGGTCGGCGCCGTTATCTGTCAGCACCACCAGATATTGATGTTTCAACTCAATCAGCGATACGGGATGGGCATTATCGCGCAGCAGAATGACCCCGACTAGATCGCTGAAGTAGGGTGTATTGGTGTTTTGCTGGAAAAGAGTCAAATCGCTGGTTTCCGGTTCCGCGAGATAGACGATTTGATTGTAGGAATTGCAGATCGCTTGGAGGCCGCGATGATTGTCATACAACTCGAGTGAATCAATGAAATAGGGGTTCTCAATATCAAGTGATACGTACTCGATGGCTCCGGTCGGTTGATTGTCGACCGCCACTGCGGCGAAAGTATAGTTTTCGATGACCATACCCAGCGTCGAACCGGCGGTCAGGCCGATGATGTATTCTGGACGGATTTTCTTTTTGGCAATATCAATTTGAACGAGATTCCCGTTGGCTTGATCCAAAGCAAACACGTCCCCGGTCACCCATAGATCGGCGGTAGCGGTCAACTCCATGTCGTTTGAGTTGACCCATTGGGCCTTGATGGTTGCTTTGCCGTTGGCGATGGTTGTCGCCAAGCCGGATTCATCAATCGTCGCGACCGTCTCGTTCAGACTTTTCCAATTCGGATAGACGCCTTGCACTTCATCTCCATTCGGATTCCATCCGCGAGCGCCGAATTGCACACCATAGCCGGCGGGCTCGGCGCAAAATCCTGGGTTGACTTCCAGTCGCGACAAATCGCCTTCATACGGCGGATACGTGGAGTCGTCATCGTTGTCGTCGTTGTCGTCGTTATCGTCATTATCATCGTCATCATCGTCGAGAGGCGCGTTATCGTTGTCGTCATCATCTTCCGTCGTGCCGTTGGAGTCGCCGCCGCGGTTGTCTAACGTCGAGTCGCTGCCGGTGCCGCAGGACAGCAGAAGACAACCGACGCAAATGAGTAAAAGGATGAAAAAATACTTTCTCATGGTAGGAGCCTCCCTCGTTGAATTATAAACGGATGAGGAATCATTGGTAAAGCCTTGACGATTGCCCCGACTCCCCGTTTACTAGTCGGCACAATTCGTGGAAAAGGAAAGCCATGGTTCGCCGCGATCGGTGGCAAAAATTACTGCTCGTGCTCCTCGTGACGGGCGGACTATTGTCTTGTTCGCCGCCAACCGCGCCGTCAGCCACAGTCACGCCAAACGAAACCATCTCTGAACAGCGCGAACTCCTGGGAACCTACGTGCAAATCCAAGTCGCCGGCTTGCCGGAAACATCGGCCCGCGAAGCGATCGCCGCCGGTTTTCAGGCGATCGAACAGTTGCAGGCGGACGCCCATCCGGAATTGCCGAGCAGCGATATCTTTCGGCTCAACCAAAATGCCGGCCAAGCTCCGGTAAAAATCCATGAGGATATTTTCGACATCATCTCCCTCGCCAGGGAGATCTCCGAACATTCGCAGGGCGCTTTCGACGTTACCTTCGTCGGGATCGGACGTCTTTACAATCTGCGCCATCCGGAAAACTTTCGCATTCCAAATGACGAGGAACTGCGGCAGGCCTTGCAAAGAGTCGACTACCGGCAACTGCAACTCGACCCGGCGAATCACACCGCCTATTTGACGCGGACTGACATGGCGGTGGATTTGGGCGGCATTGCCAAAGGCTGGTCCACCGACAGCGCCATGGCCGCGTTGAAGGCGAGGGGCGTTAAAAACGCCATTGTGAACGCCGGCGGCGATATGATGGTCAGCGGCTCGAAAAACGGCGAACCCTGGCGGATCGGGATTCAACATCCCCGGCGCGGCCGTGACGATTATTTTGCCGTGATCAAAGCAAGCGGCGACCTGGCGATCGTGACCTCCGGGGATTACGAACGGTATGTGATGCACGACGGCGTTCGCTATCATCACATCATGGATCCGCACACGGGACGACCGGCGTCCTTATCACAGAGCGTGACGATTATTGCCCCGAACGGGGTTTTGGCCGATGGCCTGGCGACGGCGGTTTTCGTCCTCGGGCCGGAAGCCGGTTTGGCCATGTTGGCGCAATATTATCCGCAATGCGACGCGCTGATCATCGACCGCGATGGAAAACGGCACGATTCGCCGAATCTGACCAAGAGGCACACCGTAATCAATGTTGCAGAAAAACACTAAAAACGTTCTATATTTCATTGCCGCGGCAATTATTGCGCTTATTATTTTGAGCATACTGAACGTTCGGCGCCCGATGAGCTTGTCGCGCCTGCAAACCGCGGTTTCGCAAATCAACGAATTCGATCGGGCCTTGCAAGCGCAACCGCCGGATTGGACCGCGATGAAGAAAATGTATCGCGGGCCGCTCGAATCGCTGGTCAAGGAAACCAAGCGTTTCGTTCAAAAAGCGGACTTGCATGGGAAAATCGCCGATTCCATCGCGGAAGGGAAAAAAGGCTACGTGGACGATGTCCAATCGATCATTCTGCGCCGCACGTTGCTTCGGGTTTGCCTGTATCACATCGAAGCGCTGCTGACGCCGAAAGATCCACAGGAAACGGCGCTGACCATGTCGGAACGAATTGCGCATATCGAGGCACTGCTGGGGCCGGTCGAGGCGTTTGCGCGTGAACTGGGTCAGGAAACCGGTGTGGCTTACCAAACGATTCTGCAGGCGCGTTGGGCGGCCTGGAAGGCGAATCCATCGGCAACCGCGACGCAGGATTTCATCGCTGCCGTTGACGGCCTGATGGCTGACGTGGTTCTTCATCGACTGGCGCAATGGCGGACCTTGCAGACTACCGACAAGGAACAACGGCGACGGGCAGTGGTGATACAAGCGGAGATGAGACAGTTGTTCCATGTTTTTTATACGCGGCTATATGACCGGATACACCAGCAAGCCTGGGAAGCATTGACGGAACTGACCAACGAACCGAATAAAATGAATGCCGATCAGATCGAAAAGGTGATTCGTGATAATCTCGCCGAACAATTGAAAATCGCTCGCGGCGAGAAATAAAGCGCCCATCCTACTCAAATAGACAATGCGCATAAGATATATTATGTAATATTGCCATTGTAAATCCTTTTTCTATTCTTCACTCTCTTCCGCTGCGGAAATCTGGCTAGTTTTTGTCGTTAAACCGGTAGTTTGGCTTCAAACAATAAAGATTGCCGAAGTTGGTATGGATGAAGATGGAATTGCCGTGTGTGACGATTTCTGTTGTGACGCCGAAGCCGGGCCAATATTCCCATTTTTCCTGACCCACCGCTTGATCCAAGGCGTAAATATAACCGGACGAACTGGCAACCAGAATCAGACCGTTGAACGGCACCGGATTGGTCGGCGCCTTCAACCGTCGCCGTGGGCTTTTGGCGATGGATCGTTTCTGATCGTTCTCACGGAGGTCGTAACTCCAGTACAATTCTCCCGTCCGTTTATTCAGCGCATGCACGAAACCTTGATCGTCGCCCAGGAAAACCCGCTCGCCGGCGACCGCCGCGCTCTGGACGCTCCCCTGCCGGAAGGTCCACTGAATGGAAGCATTCTCCCGCGACAGGCAGTAGAAGGTTCCGCTGTAACTGGCGACGTACAGGTTGGCGCCGTCGAGGATCGGTGTGGCGTCGATATCCAGAAAACGCTCGCCTTTCTCCAGCAGCGTTTTGAAAACCTCGGTGCCGTCAGCCTTGTTATAACCAATGAAATAACCGTCGGCATAGCCGACCAGCAGGCGATCGCCGTCCAGCACCGGGCTGGCGACGCCACGGATAGTGAAATTGACCGGCACTTCGCGCGACTGCATCCATTTCCATTTGCCGTCGGCGGCGCGCAAGGCATAAACGCGCTCATGGGTGGTGCGGACGAAGACCAGATCACCGTCGGTGACAATTCGCCCCATGACCTGCCCCTGGACACGATACACCCATTTGACGAAACCGGTTTGGCGATTCAGACAATAGACGTAGCCGTCCCCGTCGCCGATCACGACCGCGTCGGCGCCCAACAGTGTCGCTCCGGATTCCACCGGTCCATTGGTGTTGAATTTCCAAAGCGTGTCGCCGGTGGACGCGTCGAAGGCGTAAAAGACGTTTTCGGTGTTGCCGAGATAAACGACATTGTCCGCGATGGTTGGCGGCGCGTATTGCATCGGGCGCCAGATGTCCTCGCGGCCCTGTTCCATCAACGTGCGCACCCAGGAGACGCGGAGCGGCAAGCCTTCATCGCCGGGATTATCGGAAAGCGGGATCACACCCCTCGCCTGGCCGGCGCAACCGGCGACCAGGAGAGTCGCGAGCAGAAGCAGAGAAATAAAAACGAAAATACCGGCGCGGCGCATTACTTATGTCGTCCCGGGGTGTTGGGCCGCGAGCAGTTGCAATTTCCCTTCGGCTTCTTGTTTGAATTGGAGAAAGCCGGGGTTCTTGGTCAGTTCGGATTGCGTGACCTTTTTCAAGGTTTCAACCGCTTTGGCCCACTGTTGTTTCTTTTCATAGATGCGGGCCAGGTCGAACAAGCTGACCATCGCGGTCGTATCGCCGGCTTCGGCCGAAAGAGCCGTGAAGACTTTTTCGGCTTCATCGAGCTTGTTCAAATTTTCATAGCAATAGCCGATATTCTGCCGGGCCAACGGCGCGAACGGCGCGTCCTTGCCCGCCTTGTCGACGTATTGCTGGTACTTGGCGGCGGCGTTTTCGTAGTCGTTCAATTCGTAATAGGCGTTTCCGGAGTACAGGAGCGCCAGGATGCCGTAATTGGACCGCGGGTAAGCGTCGCTGATGGCGTTGAACGCTTCGACCGTTTCGGTCCATTTTTTCTTGGCGTCGGTGTAGGCGCCCAGAGAGGCCAGCCGCGGATCGTTTTTCAATTGCTCGGGCGTGACGATGTCGGCCTGAAGGATCGCATCGGCCTTGGCCATCATTTTTTCCGCCGCGCCGGTCTGGACTTTCGCCACGATGGCGTAAACGGCGATCGCGACGACCAAAACGGCAACGCCGATCACGGCCCCGAGAATCGCCCGGCGATTTTTTTCATAGAAAGAGATGTCCGTCGCCGAGGTAACGACTTTCCGCGTGACTTCTTTCATCGTCGCGAGAAAACGGTCGTCCTGCTTAATCTGTTTCCGCGTAATTTTGACTTTTCTTGCCACGAACCTTCTCCCGTTGTCCGAAAAGTTCGCCGTATGCTATTGAGGTCGTCCCATCCTGTCAATCGGTATTACCCGAACAACCGGATGGCTGCCGGTTACATGCGGTATTTGCCCAGGTCGTCCGGATCGATGTTGTCGAGCAGTTCCTTCCACTTGTCTTCCATGCTTTTCTTGACGTTTTCCATGATCCGCTTGTCGATTTCCTGGGCTTTTTCGAGAACGTTATCCTCGACCAGAATCGCGGCATCGAACCGCAAGGCCATGGCGATCGAATCCGAGGGCCGCGCGTCCATTTCGAATTCGCGGCCGGTCTGGTCGGTAAAAAATATCCGCGCGAAATAAGTGTTGTTTTGCAGGTCGCTCACGACGATCCGGCTCACCTTGACGCCCAGCTCGCGCAGCACGGCGCTGAACAGATCGTGCGTCATCGGCCGCGCCAATTCAACCTTTTCCAGTTGAGTGGCGATGGAACTGGCTTCGAGGATGCCGATCCAGATCGGCAGCGTTTTTTCGCCGCTGGCGTCGCGAAGCACCACGATCGGCGAATTGCTGTTCGGATCCACGGTGATGCCGATCACGTTCATTTTAATGGTCATCGCTTCCTCCTAGCGACCGGGAGCCAGACGTCCGACGGATTCGCCGAGCAGGTGATTCGTGAACGCCTGAGTACACTTTACCCGCATCATGTCACCCGGTGCAACGCCGTCACCGCGGAAATGAATTTCCCGGTAACAGCCGGATTTCCCGCTCCATGGATAACGATGACCATCTTGCTGGCATTTTTCCACCAGCACGACAACTTCCTTCCCGACCAACTCCCGGTGCCCGGCCAGCGTGATCTCCCGCTGCAGCGCCTGCAGCTCCTCCAACCGCGCGATTTTGACCTTGTCCGGTACGTCGTCGGCCAGGCGTGACGCCGCGGTTCCGGGCCGCACCGAATAACGGAAGCTGAAAATGTTGGAATAACGGATTTGCTCCACCAGTGCCATCGTTTGCCGAAAATCGGCGTCGGTCTCGCCTGGAAAGCCGACGAGCAGATCGGAGGTGAGCGCGATATCCGGCCGTGCCTGCCGCAGAGCGGCGATACGGCGCAAGTAAGCCGCGGAATCGTAACCCCGGCGCATTGCGGCCAGGATGCGGTCGGAACCGGACTGGACCGGTAAATGCAGATGATTCGCCAGCTTGGGCAGATCAGCGAAACATTGGATCAGCCGATCGGACAGGTCTTTCGGATGGCTGGTGGTAAACCGGAGCCGCGCCAGCCCGTCGATTTCGTGGATGCGCCGCAGCAGCCCGCTGAAATCCTCGGTTTGCCCGAGGTCGAGGCCGTATGAGTTGACGTTCTGGCCGAGCAAGGTGATTTCGCGGACGCCGCGGCCGACGAGCTGTTCGATTTCCCGTCGGATCTCACCTTCCGGCCGGCTGCGTTCCCGGCCGCGCACGTAAGGCACGACGCAATAGGCGCAAAAATTGTTGCAGCCGCGCATGATCGTGACGAACGCCGCGACCGGGGAGCCCTTCCCCGGGAAAATATCGCCGAAATCCGCGACGTCCTCTTCGTAGGTCGCCGCGAACTCCACGTCGATGATCGGCCCCCGGCCCTTTTCCAGCGCGCGCAAATGCGCCGGCAGGCGACTGATGGCGTCGGTCCCCAAAACCAGATGGATGAACGGGTATTTCTCCCACAGCTTCCGCGCGGCGCGCTGGGCGAAGCAACCGGCCAGGACGAATTTGACGGCGGGATTTTCCTCGCGCAAAAACTTGTGCCGGCCGAGGCTCGATAACGCTTTTTGCTCGGCTTTGTCGCGCACCGCACAGGTGTTGAGAATGACGACGTCCGCTGCGGCTGGATCGGTCGTCGGCGCGTAGCCGTCGAGTTGCAACAGGCGCAGCATGCGCGCCGAGTCGTAGTCGTTCATCTGGCAGCCGAACGTTTCGATGAAAACGCGGCGCGGTGCGGCGGCAGTGCTCATTCGGTTTCGGAAAAGACGATCGCGGCGAAGCGTTCGATTTTGGTGTCGGGATCGCGCCAGCAACCGGCGTTCATTCCCGCCTTGCGGCAGGTCTGATCCAGGAACGTGTTTCGATCCCAGCCGTACTCGGTCGGGACTTGGGGCAGCAGCAGGCCGCGATTCCAGCCCTTGGACATGATCAAGCCGTGCACACCGACCTGGATTTCGGAAATGTCCTTGATCCGCACCGGCGGCGTCAACACGGAGATTTCGATTCGCAGGCCCTGGATTTCCCGCTCGCGCACGGCGGAAAACCGCGGGTCTTGCGTCGCGGCCGCGATGGCCATGTCGCGCACGCATTCCCACAGCGGGATCGTGGCGATGATCTGCCCGATGCAGCCGCGCAACTGATGATCAGCCTTTTTCGTCAAGGTGACGAAAGCCGCGCCGTTTTTTTTCAATGCGTCGCTGGTCGGCTGGAATTCGACCGTTTTCCCGTTTTTGACGTAGGCTTCGATCGTCCGGCGGGCGAGTTGCAACAGTTCTTTTTTATCGTCGGCCGACAGGTAGTCTTCCGCGCCGCCCGCGTCCGCCGCGGGTTTGGTTTCCTCGGTTTTCACCATGGTTTTCATTCCTTGCGCGAGCAATGCCAGCGAGCCGTAACCGACGACGCGCGATTTGTCGCCGGACGTATCGCCGGAATTGAGGTATTTCAGCAGGCGCGCTTCCTTGCCACCGCGCCGTTTGAACAGTTCGAACAGGACCGTCACCGGCCCCAGCCCGCACATGCGTTCGCGCAATTCCGGCGCCTTGTAGAGGCCTTCCAGGTCGTGCCGCGCCAGAAAATCCAGGCTTTGCGTGTCGATTTTCACGGCCTGATCGTAGGTGCGGAAATGCGAGAGATCGGTGCTGGCGACGTACAGCACGTGGCGGTCGGCGAAAGTTTTGTCCAACGCCGCGGCCAGTTGCCGCAAAGTATCCTGTCGCGCCGAGCCGATGGCGATCAGCACCACCGGCGTTTGCGGCAGGGCGCGCTGGATGAACGGCAGTTGCACCTCGAGCGAGTGCTCGTAGCGGAACATTTCATCGCTCCGGTCGATGAACGGCGCCGCCTTCGCCAGTTGTTCGGTCGCCGCGCGGTCGATCGTCACCGCGCCCAGCGGCGTCAGGTAGGAGTCGTAATGCAGCAGCGCCACTTCGCCCGGCACGCGGTGGCTGAGGCCCAGCACGACGACGAAATCGTACTTCTTCCCCTGCACCGCTCGATAGCTGTGGCCGGCGACCGGCCCGGAATACACATACCCCGCGTGCGGCGCGACGATGCCGAAAATGTCGCCTAGGTCGGCGGGCACCACGGCGTTTTGCAGATAGGAATCGACGTCCTGCCGCAATTGTTCCTGTCCGCCGGGATAGAATTGCCCGGCAACGACCGGCCGAAATTGCATTTTGGCCTCCCCGTTTTCGTAGGTTTTGCCCGGCAACGGCGTCGGCATGGGTGTATCGTTCGCCTGCGGCCGCGGATCGCACCCGACCCATAAGGTCCAGGTCAGCAGAATCGGCAGCAAACACGTCAGCAGGCGTTTCATTCGCGCCTCTAATAGGCTTCGGAAGTTGCCGGAAATGGCGATCCATCCATGATTCGCACGCCGGGTGTTTTCAACACCCGGCTAATAGTTGGGCGGCAGATTATAACGCTGATAGATCTTCCCGAGCGCCATGCGGCAGGCCGCCGCCAGGCTCTTGTCCTCGTCCTTGTCGCTTTTCTGCGCCGCGCCCAGGGTTTGAATCAGCGTGCCGATGCCGTCCTTCGCCTCGAGTTCACCGAGCGAATAAGCCGCCACCTGGCGTACGTCGACGGCTTCGCTGTTTTTCTCCAGCACCCAGATCTGCATCTGCGCCGCCCGCTGTTTGGCCTTGTCGCCCGCGGTCAGGCCGACGTTGGTCAACGCCGTCAGAATTCGCTGGCGGGCGAAGGCCGGCTTGTCGGGGTAATCGGCGATCAGCGGTTCCACGACGGGCTCGCCCAATTCGACGAGCGCCTGGGTGGAAGCCCGCGCCACCTCGGGCGACATGTCGCACAGGCCGTACTCGATCAGGTGCTTGGCGGCGCGCGGGTCGCCGACCGCTCCCAGCGAATGCGCGGCCTCCTCGCGGACCTTGGCCGACCGGTCGCGGATCAGTTCGAACAGCGGCAGCAGGGCGCGTTTGTCTTTCATGATGCCCAGCGCGGCCGCCGCCTGTTCGCGGACGAGTGCGTCTTCGTCCGTCGCCGCCTTGGCCACCGCCGCGTAGGCGTCGTCGCCGCCGATCTTGCCCAGCGCGTACGCGGCGTACTTGCGCACCGCCGCGTTTTTGCTTTGCGTGGCTTTGACCAGATCCAGAACGGCCGGCGTGCCGATCTTGATCAGCGCGTTGAGCGCGGCCGTGCTCATGTATTGGTCCTTGCTTTCCAGCTTTTTAATGAGCAATGGGATGGCCGGTTTGGACTGCAGCGCGCCCAGGCGTATGGCGGCGCGCATGGCGACGGCGTCGTCGCCCTTGAGTTTTTCGAGCCAACAGACGGCATCGTCGTCGGCACAGGGGGATTCTTGCGCCCAAACCAGAGCCGTGGCGGCGCCGATCAAACCCAGTGCGAGAATCAAGGCGATGAGGTGTTTCATTTCAGAAGCTGAACTCCTTGCCACCCAGCAGGTGAAAATGCAGATGGAAAACCCGTTGGCCGCCCCACTCGTTGACGTTGTGCATGATCTTGAAACCGTTGTCCGCGATGCCCTTTTCCCGCGCCAGTTTGGCGGCCAGCCGGAAAACCTTGCCGACCAGATCGAACCGGTCGTCCGGCAGATCCAGCAGCGTCGGCACGTGATCGTGCGGGATGATCAAAATATGCACGGGCGCGGCGGGGTGAATGTCGTTGATCGCCAACAACTCGCCGTCGTCATAAATTTTCGGCGCGGGAATCTCTCCCTTGGCGATCTTGCAGAATACGCAATCCGGATCGTGCGGCATTCTCTTCTCCTCGTCGTAGCTTTCGGTTGTTAAATCGCACCCTGCCGGGTGGAGGTCAAGGGGTCGGGGGGCGAATAAAAAAATGGGGCCGGCGCCCATCACGCCCGCCCCGCCCTAAAAGGAAAAAACTTAAGATTCCCTCACTTAGGTAACCCTATCCTGGTGCGCATCATAATCACGAAAACTTTACTTTGACAAGCAAAAAATGTCGAAAAAAGACGCAACCATCCATTTGGCCCGGTGGTTTAAATCGGACGTCAACGTCTCCATTTCCTGGAATGGCGGACTTTTCAAAACTTCCTTGATTTTAGAGATTCGGTTCGGTATTCTCGAAACATTCAAAGAAAAAAACAAGAAAAAGCCCCGCGCTGCTCACGGCGCCAGGACTGAAAGACTAAAGGCAACCAGAAGAAAGGACAAACAGATGGGTGTAGCAGTGCTCGGTATCGGCATGTGCGGCTTCACGCCCACCTCGACGGGACTATCGTACCGCGAGTTGATCGCCAAAGCCGCGAAAATGGCCTACACCGACGCCGGCGTTACCATCGACCAGATCGATGGCGCGGTCTCGGTGGAGGAGGATTTCAATTCCGGCTATTCCATTTGCGATGAGTACGTACCGGATCAGCTTGGCATGGTCCGCAAGCCGGTTTACTCGATCCCGGGCGACTTCCTGCACGGCATCGGGTCGGCCGTCATGCAGATCAAGACGGGCCGGTACGGCATTCTCGTGGTGGAATCCTACAGCAAGGCCTCCAACATCCTGACCAAGGACGAGTTGCTGCGCTTTGCCTTCGATCCGATCTTCAACCGGTTCGGCGTCTCGCCCCATTACCTGGCGGGCATCGAGATGCGGTCCTTCCTCAACGAATCGGACTACCGGATGGAGGACGTGGCCGAGGTCGTGGTGAAGAACCGCGCCAACGCCCTGTTCAACAGCAACGCGCCCTACGGCGGCCGCTACACCGTCGGCGACGTGCTGGAAGCGCGGCCGGTCGCCGCGCCGATCACCGAACTGATGTTCCCGCGCCATGCCGACGGCGCCGTCGTCGTCGTGCTGGGCACCGACGAACTGGCCCGCGAATACGCCCGCAAGCCGGTCTTCATCGCGGGCACCGGCTGGGGCTCGGGCACCTCGATCCTCGAACGGCGCGACCACGCCTATTCCGTGGGTACCGAAATCGCCGGCACCCTCGCCTACCAGGAAGCCGGCATCGAGAATCCGGCCGAGGAAATCGACGCCTTCTTCGTTTCCGACCTGTACGCGCACCGCGAATTGATGCACCTGGAAGCGCTGCAGATCGGCGGCTGCGACGCCGCGATCGTCAACCCGAACGGCGGTTCGCTGGGCAACGGCGACCTGCTCGAGCTCAACGGCGGCGCGCGCTTCTACGAAGCGGTCGCGCAACTGCGCGGCGAAGCGGCGGCCTGCCAGGTCGAGGCCGAGCGCGTGCTGGTGCACGGCTGGCGCGGCCTGCCCACCGACTCCTGCGCGGTGGCCATTTTGGAAACGGAAAGGAGGGCGTCATGAGCCAGAGAGTAGCCGTCGTCGGCGTCGGCATGACGAAATTCATGCGCCGGGCCAAGGAATCCCCCGGCGAGTTGGCGGCCAGCGCGGTCCGCATGGCCCTGGACGATGCCGGAATGGAAATCGACGAGATCGACGCCGTGTGCCTCGGTACGGCCCCGGATGCCTTCGACGGCATTCACATGAAGGGCGAACACCTGATCGCGGGCGCCGGCGCCTCCAACAAGCCGTACCTGCGGCATTACGTGGGCGGCGCGACAGGCGTGATGAGCCCGATCCACGGGTGGATGCACGTCGCTTCCGGCAAATTCAACTCGTGTCTGGTGATCTGCGAAGAAAAGATGTCGCCGTGCAGCCCGCACCCCGCCGGCGCCTTCCTCACCATCTTCGACCGCGTGACCGAGCAGCCGCTGCAACTCACGCTGATCCACATCTTCGCGCTCGAGATGGCGCGCTTCATGCACGCCTACGGGTACACCGAGGAAGACATCGCGCGGGTGTCGGTGAACAACAAGCGCAACGCGCTGGATCACCCGGCCGCGCAGATCGCCGAGAACCTGACCGTGGCCGACGTTATGAATTCGACGCTGCTGTCCTGGCCGGTGAAACGCCTCGACATCAGCCCGACTTCCGATGCGGCGGTGGCGATCATCCTCACCAACGAACGCGTGGCGCGGGCCAAGAAGCCGGCGCCGGTGTTCATCGACGGCGTCGGCTTCCGGCTCGACACCGCCTATTGGTGCACGCGCGACCTGGCCTATCCGAATTACGTCGCCATGGCCGCGCAGGACGCCTACAAAATGGCCGGCGTCGTCAACCCCGTGAAGGACATCGACATCTTCGAGCCGTACGATCCGTTCGATTACAAGGCGCTGCATCACATGAACGGCCTGCTGCTCGACAAGACCGGCAAGACCGTCAAGGACCTGCTGTTCTCCGGCGCCTTCGACCGCGCCAGCGGCACGCATCCGCTATGCCCGTCGGGCGGCGCGCTCGGCGTCGGCAACCCGATCGCCGCGACCGGCCTGATGAAAATCGCCGAGTTGTACTTCCAACTTAGCGGGCAGGCCGGCAAACGGCAGATTCAACGGCCCATCCGGCGCGGCGTCGCGCAAGCTTGGGGCGATCTGATGCAGGTCGGCACCGTCGTGGTGATGAGTTCCGAAGGCGCGCCGCCGCACGCCGTCGGCCACTGGAACAAAATGGAAAAAGCGGACCTGCCGGGCACGCCGCTGAAGAAGATCACCGACGTGCCGTACATCGCCGAGACGCCCGACCTGCGTTACGCGTGGGACAACGGCTTCGCCATGACGACCTACCTGGACGGTCTGAAGCAGGGCAAGATTCGCGGCAGCTACTGCCGGGGCACCGACCGGATGATGATTCCGCCGCGGGCCTTCAGCGAAATCGACAACCTCAACCCGGTGTTCGACTACTTCAACCTGCCCGACACCGGCACCGTGCAGACCTATACGATCAGCCACGTCAATTGGGATTCCTCGCCGTTGCCCGACGGCCAGGTCAACATCTTCGCCGTGATCGCCATCGACAACGCCGGCGAGCACATGGGCCTGGTGCACCTGCTGCGCGACGTCGATCCCAAGGACGTGCACATCGGCATGAAGGTCAAGGCGGTCTGGAAGAAAGCCGAGGAACGCGTCGGCTCGATCATGGACATCCTGTATTTCACGCCGCTGGGCAAACGCGCCAAGATCGACGGATCGATCGAAGCGATCAAACCGGTCGAACTCGACGCCACGACCGCCGGCTATTGGCCCGGTAAGATCCCGCTCAATTACTTGTACACCGCCGGTCTGGCCGGGGTGAAGTTCTACAAGGATCTGGCCGCCGGCAAAATCACCGGCACCTGGAACGAGGAACTGGAAGCGACGGTGATTCCGCCCATGGCGTTCGACGAGAATTCGATGGACCTGCTCAATCCCGAGAGCGAGGCGCGGGCCGTCGATCCGGCTTCGGGCTACATCGAATCGTTCAGCATCGTGTACGAGGACCGCAAGGGACACCTGCTCGCGGAACCGGTGGTGATCGTGCAAGTGGCCTTCGCCGACGTCGTCGGTTCGATCTTCGGCCGCCTGGACGTGAAGGAAGGCGACGAGTTCGGCATCGGCGATCCGGTCGTGTTGGTCAAGAGCAAGAAGATTAACGGTCCGGACGACGTGAAGTTCCGCCTGCGGAAATAAACGCCATTAAATTGAAACGGCCCGGGGCGCAGGCTCCGGGCCGTTCTTTTTACGGATGGATTACTCGACCTGCCGTGGCTCGACGACCGTCTTGACGAAATCGACGATCTCCTGGATCGGGGTGCCGGGGGTAAACAACGCGGCCACACCCTTCTCTTTCAGCCCCGCGATGTCGACCTCGGGAATGATCCCGCCGCCGAACACGATGATGTCGCCGGCCCCTTTTTCTTGCAGCAGGCGGATCACCTCGGGAAACAGATAATTGTGGGCGCCGGAAAGAATGGAAAGCCCGACGGCGTCGACGTCTTCCTGGATGGCGGTATTGACGATCATTTCCGGCGTCTGATGCAGGCCGGTATAAATGACTTCGTAGCCGGCATCGCGCAAAGCGCGCGCGACGATCTTGGCGCCGCGGTCGTGTCCGTCCAGGCCCGGCTTGCCGATTAATATGCGGATTTTGCGATTCATCGCACCCTCCCCTGAATCCTGTATTGCGACTGCACTACGATCGCACCACTGATCAACGAGCCGAAACGGCCGGTTGCAAATCCGGCTAGAGATAGGCCGGATCGGAATATTCGCCGAAAACTTCGCGCAGCCGGTTGATGATTTCGCCCAGGCTGGCGTAACTCCGGACGCAATCCAGAATCGCCGGCATCAGGTTGCCGCCGTTGACGGCGGTTTCTTTCAAGGCGCGCAGGTTTTTCGCCACGGCCTCGTTGTCGCGGTTTTCCCGGACGCGCTGCAGATTCTCCACCTGGCGTTTTTCGATCGCTTCGTCGATGTAAAGCGTGTCGATGTTGATCGCTTCCTCGGTGGCGAATTTATTGACCGCGACGATGGTCTTTTCGTTCTTGTCGACCTGCTGCTGATAGTGATAGGCGGCGTTGCTGATTTCCCGTTGCGGGTAACCGCGCTCGATGGCGCGGATCATGCCGCCCATTTCGTCGATCTTGCGGATGTACTCCAGGGCGTCGGCTTCCAGGCGATTGGTCAGCGACTCGACGAAGTACGAGCCGCCGAGCGGGTCGATCACGTTCGCCACGCCGCTTTCCTCCGCCAGGATTTGCTGGGTGCGCAGCGCGACGGTCACCGCCTGTTCGGTCGGCAGCGCCAGGGTTTCGTCCAGGCTGTTGGTGTGCAGGCTTTGGGTGCCGCCGATGACCGCGGCCAGCGCCTGGATCGTGGTGCGGACGATGTTGATGAGCGGTTGTTGCGCGGTCAGGCTGCAACCGGCGGTCTGTGTGTGAAAACGCAGCAGCCACGAACGGGGATTCTTGGCGCCGATTTCTTCTTTCATGAAGCGCGACCAGATGCGCCGCGCCGCCCGGTACTTGGCGATTTCCTCGAAGAAGTCGCTGTGGGCGTTGAAGAAGAACGACAGCCGGGGCGCGAAAACGTCGGGGTCCATGCCGGCGGCGATCGCGGCCTTGACGTAGGTCATGCCGTCGCACAGCGTAAACGCCAGCTCCTGCACGGCGGTGCTGCCCGCCTCGCGGATGTGGTAGCCGCTGATGCTGATCGTGTTCCAGTTGGGAACTTTCTCGGCCGTGAATTTCATCACGTCGACGATGATCTTCAGGCTCGGTTCCGGCGGATAGATCCAGGTTTTCTGCGCGATGTATTCCTTGAGCATGTCGTTCTGGATTGTGCCGCCGACCTTGTCCCAGCTCACGCCCTGTTTTTCGGCGACGGCCAGGTACATCGCCAATAAAATCGGCGCCGGCGGATTGATCGTCATGCTCGTGGTGATCTGATCGAGCGGAATGCCGCTGAAGAGCTGTTCCATGTCGGCGAGCGTATCGATGGCCACGCCGCACTTGCCGACTTCGCCGCGGCTGCGCGGATCGTCGGAGTCGCGGCCGTACAGCGTCGGAAAATCGAAAGCCACCGACAGGCCGGTCGTGCCGTTGGCCAGCAGGTACTTGTAACGCTCGTTGGTTTCCTTGGCGGTGCCGAAGCCGGAAAACTGCCGCATGGTCCAGGTGCGGCCGCGATACATGGTGTTGTGAATGCCCCGCGTGTAGGGGTAATCGCCGGGTTGTCCCAAATCACGGTGATAATCGAAGTCGGGCAAATCCTCCGGAGTGTAAAGCGGGTCGACCGGCAGATCCGACAAGGTCGTGAAGCTGCGCTCGAGCTTCGGGCTGGCCGCGAATTTTTCCAGCCATTCCTTCTTGCTTACCATGGCCTCTTTCCGTTGTAGGCTTGATACATCCGTTCGAAGTTGAACGTGACCGCGCCGACGAACATGTCGTAGCTCGTTTTATAACGTCCGCGGCCGTCGTCGAGGCCGCTTTCGAAACTGCCGTCCGGCGGCGGAGTTTGAATGTCGTACTGATAGATGTGCGCGTAGCCCATGTCGATGTCCATGCCGAAATAGCGCATCGTCAGGCCGGTGCCGAAAAAGTGCCGATCGGTTTCCGTGCCGCTGATTTTCGGCGGGTTCGCGGAATCCTCGTATTGGTAACCGCCGTGGAACCACCAGTGATCGTTCAGCCGGTAGGTGCCGCCGAGCCGGTAATTCCAGGTGTCCTGCCATTGCAGCGGGTATTTGAAGTCGGCCAGGATTTCCTCGCCTTCCAGATCGACGTCGTAGTACGGCAGCATGGTCCAGGGAATGAAGCTGACATCGAATTCGACGTCGAATTTTTCGGGATACATGAACCGCACGCCGCCGCGGTAGATCGGCGGATAGTTGAGCGGCAGGCGGATTTTGTCGGTGAAGGTCTTCATGCCCAGAATCGTCGCGTACAGATCGGGCATCTCCGCCTTGACCCGGCCGACGATCGTCACGTCGAACGACGGCAGGTAGGAAAAGCCGACTTCGAACCAGTTGGGAATCGGCGCGAAAACGACGCCCGCGCCCCAACTGGGAACGTATTCCGTCCAGGCGGAAAACTCGCCGGTGACGTCAAAGGACGGATTGCGGTCTTTCAACACCGAGAAGCCGTAGTAGTTGATCAACTTGAAGTTGACCACGCTGGCTTTGGCGCCGACGCGCACCCAATCGGTCGGGTTCCAGGCCACGGCCAGCGATTGATAGACCTGGATCGCGTTGCTCTCGATGATGTTGTAGCGCTGCGGGCCGCGTTCCGGCCAGCGGTTGGTGGTGCCGTAGGGACCGTAGGCGCCGTAGGCGAACGTCCAATGCTTCAAGCCGAAATCGCTGGAAATCGCCGCGGTCTGGATCGGATCGAACGGGTTGAGATTGCGCACGGCGGATTGATACGGTTCGCGCCGGTAATAGGTGTGCTGAATATCATAATTGACGCAGAAATAGACGTTGGTGCCGTCGACATTGGCGATATTGGCCATGTTGACGTAGAGCGCCGACAAATCGTTGCCGCCCAGCACGTTGGCGCCGCCGCGCATCAACGAACGGGCGCCCAGTTCCGGATGGAAAAATCCGCTGGCGAAAACGAGTTGAGGAACGAAAAGAAAAACGGCGAGCAACAAGTAGATCCTGAAGCGAGTGGCAAGAGCAAGTGTGATCATCCGATCCTCTGTTGTTGGCTCGAGTTAAGAACAGATGAAAGCATGCCTACGCTCATCAAAAATCACCGAGTTAAATGTGCGGGTTGGCGCCGCGAAGCGCCTCGGCCAGAAAAATCGACCTTACTTATCATCCATCGCTTGGAATGTCAAATGTTTGGAATTTCCGGGCTTCTCGCCGGTCGCGCGGCGAAAAAACTGGACAGAATCGGACCTTTTCCGTATATTGCCGGACCATGAATTTTCTAAACGAACACGCTCGCGCCGTGCACACAGCGCCGATCCTGCTGGCGATGATCGAATCGCCCGCCAAGTTCAGTGAACTTTTCGAACAATACCGGGCTCAGGACGGGTTGATCGACGGCAAATTCCTCGACCAATTGCCGCTCGCCCGGCAGGTCTGGCAACGGCTGGCGGAATCCGAGACCGTTGCCGCGATCTTGGCATTGCCCCTCGCGTTCCGCGAAGCGATCTTTTTCGGCTTGCGCCGCGACGGCCGCGCTGATCTGCTGGCGGCCTGCCTGGAAAACACCGCGGATAAAGCGCTCATCAAGCAGTTGAAACGGGTGCTCTACGAAATGAAACAAGAGGGGCATGAAATCGCCGAACGGCGTAAGAAAGCGCCCTTGTTTCGCAAAAACGCCGAGACTCCCCCCAACGAGGAAATTCCCTGCTACGTTTCCGTGGTGGACGGGCGCAACGAGCGGATTCTCGTTCTGAACGAAACGGTTCGCGCTGGCGTGCGGACGCTGCAGGTTTACGACCGCGAGGGCCGGGCGATCGTCCATTTCTTCTCGGAAGAAACCAGCCGAAAAAAAGTGCGGGCTTTCATCAACGATTTGCAACAACTGCGCCAGGTGCCGCTGTTCGAGATCCCCCTCGCCTACGCACAGTACCTATTGCAAAAGTTGAATCGTCGCGCCGAACGCGCCGGCACCGCTTTTCCCGCCGGATACGTCTCCGCGATTTCGCGCCTGAAACTGCCGGAGGTTGCCGAACGTCACCCCTACCGTGAACTGGTGGACGGCCAGGCCGTGATGGAAAAGTTGACCGCCCTGCAAAGCAGCGGCGAACTTCATCGCGAACCGGAGTTCGCCTATTGGGTCTGCGACCGCGAAGCGCTGCTGGCCTTCCAGACGGCGCTTCAGGATTTGGAGACGGGACTGCTGACACTTTCGGAAGAGCAAAAAATGGAGCAGATCGAAATCCGCCTCAGGCGGACGATCGATCAATTTTTCACGCCGGATCGACGGGAAATCTACGCGGATCGGTTGCGCGACGCTGCCTATCAATTGGCCCGGCGTGACGCCCCGGGACAAGCCGTGACCGCCGCGGCGCTGGCGCTCCACCTTGAGGCGCCGGACAACCCTCCCGGCGAGGTGCCCTTCTTTCGGTTCATGCTGCTGAAATTGCTTCCCTTGAATCCAAGCGGCGCGAAACCGCCGGAGCCGGAAAACAAAAGCGGCTTGATTCTCTAACCCTTCGCGGAACCGGCCTCGATTTAATAGCCGTTTTGTCGGATCCACGCACGGAAGATGCCCAGCAGTTTGCGGCTGATCGGTCCCGGCTGCCCGTCGGCGATCGGGCGGCCGTTGATACGGATCACCGGCAACACCTCGGCCGTGGTGCCCGAGAGAAACACTTCGTCGGCGGTCATCATTTCCTGTTCGGTCGCCGCGCGCTCTTCGACCGTCCAGCCGGCCCCGCGAATCAAGTCGATCAAGCAATTGCGGGTCACGCCGGACAGGATGTGTTCGTTCGCCGGATGGGTAAGGAAAACGCCGTGGCGGATGACGAAAACGTTGGCCGCCGTCGCTTCGCGCACCAGACCGTCGGCAGCGATGAAAATCGCATCGTGGCAACCGGCGTCGAGCGCGGCCTGCTTCGCCAGGCAATTCGGCAATAGATTAATGGTTTTGATGTCCACTCGTCCCCAACGAAGATCCGGCTGCGTGAGACAGACGATTCCGGCGTCGAACAACGCCGGATCCATTTCCGGAAAAGCGCGGACCGTGATGATGAGGTTCGGCTTGATCTGCGGCACGGGAAACGCGTGATTGCGCGGAGCCTCGCCGCGTGTGATTTGCAGGTAGACCTTGGCGCGCGGCATGGCGGCCGCCTGAAAAACCTGCCGGATCAGCCGGACGACTTCATCGACATCGACGTAGGACATCCGCACGTACGCCAGGCTGCGCCGCAGTCGTGCGATGTGTTCGTCGAACAAAAATAGCTTGTCGTGATAGCTGACGATGACTTCGTAAACGCCGTCGCCAAGCACCAGGCCGCGATCGTGAATCGAAACGCAAGCCTGATCGATCGGGGTGATTTTACCGTTGACGGATGCCAATTCAGGCATTGTTTTTCCTTTCAAGTGCTTATTAATCAAACAGTTGCGAATATATTATTAATAATCAGCATTAATATTTACGCCAAATAGGATGAAATTGCAAATAAATCTTAATTAAATGATTATACAATCTTCGTCCCGGCGGTTTATGGGTTGCATCGATACGACAACCGCATCGGGTTGCAAGTTCCCGAGTATTTTACCGTTACGACCGGAAACGATCGGCGCTTCTTTATACAATTCTCGGGAGAAAATGCAATGACGATTGACAGGTCTTCTTTTCTTCAGTGAAGATACGCCCTCTGATTTCAACCGCCGTATTTCACGGCTTTAAGAGGGAGTTCACATGCACCAACGCACATCGCTGTTCCTCCTGTTTACCTTGCTTTTATCGGCGACCTTCGGCATGGCCGCGCTTTGTTCGTCCGATGACGATGATGATAACGATGACAGTGGCGACGACGACACTGCGGATGACGACCTCGTCGACGACGACAACGGCGACGACGACACTGCGGATGACGATGCGGCTGATGATGACGCGGCGGATGACGACGCCGCCGACGATGATGCAGCTGACGACGATGCCGCCGACGACGACAGCGGCGATGATGACGATGACGACGACGACAACGATGATGATAACGACGATAACGACACCACGCCCCAGATGGGCTACGACGTCGGCGATAAAATGCCGGATTTTACACTGCTCGATCAGAAGGGCGACGAAGTTTCGCTGTACGATTACGCCGGCAAGGTCATTCTTCTGGATACCTCGGCCATGTGGTGCGGCCCCTGTCAGCAGGACACTCCCAAGCTGGAAACCGATTACTACCAGGTCTACAAGGATCAGGGTGACGGTTTCATGGTGCTGCAATTGATTCTGGCCAATTACAACGACAATCCGCCGACCCAGGCCGAATTGCTTGCCTGGGCGACCCTGTACGGCCTGACTTTCCCGGTGCTGGATGACAGCAGTTGGGACGTGACCTACCCATTGCACGGCGGATCGATTTCGATTCCGGCTTATGCCCTGCTCGATCAGGAGGGCGTCATTCGGAAAAAGGAGGGATATCTGGTCTCCTATGACTCATTGATCGAAAGTTTGCTCGGTATCGACTGACAGAGCGGTGACCCCCATCAGATGAACAAGCATGGGGTCGGCCTACGCCGGCCCCAGACTGCTGACATTTCTTTTTCATCACCGTTTCGACAACGGGAGCTGCCTTCCGGGCGGATGCCATTGACTTTCTCCCATCTGCGCCGAAAATAATTATCGATTTGCCGGTTCGGAAAAAAATGAGGCCGAGCAATGCAACCTTTCTCGGGAAGAAAATCAACTACCCCTTTACCGCAAAAGGAGCGCCCATGAAGCAGCGAGGGAGATGGTTAATCTACCTGTTGCTCGTCTTTTTCGTGGGTGTCGGATTGGTCGCCGCCTGCACTTCCGATGATGACGACGACGACAACGACACCTCCGCGGACGACGACAACGACGACTCTACCCCACCCGTCGACGACGATTCCGGGGATGACGACTCCGGCGACGACGACGACGATTCCGGCGATGACGACTCCGGCGACGATGACGACGATTCCGGAGACGACGATTCCGGCGATGATGACGATGACAACGACGACAACGATGACAATGACGATAATGACGACAACGACGACAACGACGACAACGATACGACGCCTCAGACGGGCTACAACGTCGGCAACAAGATGCCGGACTTCACGTTGCTCAACCAGAAAGGCGAATACGTCTCCTTGTACGACTTCGAGGGAAAGGTGATTCTGCTGGACACTTCGGCCATGTGGTGAAGTTCCTGCCAAGCGGACACTCCCGTGTTGGAGTCGCAGTATTATCAAGTTTACAAGGATCAGGGCGACGGCTTCGTGGTGTTGCAGTTGATCATCGAAAACTGGGCCGGAAATCCGCCGAGCCAGTCCGATTTGATGACCTGGGCCACGAATTACGGTGTGACCTTCCCGGTGCTCGACGATCACAATTGGACGGTCACCTACCCCTTGTTCGGCGGGTCCATTTCCATTCCGGCCTACGCTTTGCTGGACCAGAGCCTCGTCATTCAAAAGAAAAACGGCTTTCTTTCTTCCTACACCGCGCTGATCGAAAACTTGCTGGGCATCGACTGACCCGCATCGATCAGCGAATGAATATCAACAAGGCCGGCCACCGCCGGCCTTGTTTTTAGGGCGTGACGGCCATTGACTTTTTCCTGTTCTCCCACCGAAAATGCTTTCTGGTTTGCGGTAGTAGTTGAAAAATATCAATCGACGAGATGCGATACAAAATTATACAGAAACGGAAGACCAACCACCCAATCACCACCAAAAGGAGCGCGCATGAATCATCGAGGGAGATTGCTACTCTACCTGCTGTTTGCCATGCTCGCGGCCGCCGTTCTGTCGGCCTCTTGCCAAAGCGGCGATGACGACGACGACAACGACGACAATGACAACGACACCGGCGATGACGACGTCGTCGACGACGATTCCGGGGACGACGACAGCGGTGACGACGACACCGGCGATGACGACAGCGGCGACGACGATTCCGGCGATGATGACAGCGGCGACGACGATTCCGGCGATGATGACAGCGGTGACGACGACGATGACGATGATGACGACAACGATGACAATGACGACAACGACGACAACGATACCACGCCGCAGATGGGTTATGACGTCGGTGACCAGATGCCCGATTTCACGCTGACCTCTTCCACCGGAAGTTCGGTCAGCCTTTACGCTTACGAGGGAAAGGTGATTCTGCTGGACTCCTCGGCCATGTGGTGACCGGGCTGTCGCTCGGACACTCCCGTGTTGGAGTCGCAGTTTTACCAAGCGTACAAAGATCAAGGTGACGGTTTCATGGTGCTGCAGTTGATCGCGGAAAATCTGAACAGCCAAACGCCCTCGGTGGCGCAGCTCTCGCATTGGGTCAGTCTGTACAATTTGACCTTCCCCGTGCTCGCCGATCCGAACTGGAGCGTCGGCAACCCGGTCGGCAACGGTTACATCCCGTTCTACTGGGTGGTCGATCAGAATCTGATCATCCGGCAGAAGGGCAACAACCTGTCGTCCTTCCATTCGATCATTCAAACCCTGCTCGGCAGCAAGCATTAACCGCGATTGGGTAGGATTCGACCGGCGTCGGGCTGCGGGCCCGCCGCTTTTTTTTAACGGTTCCGCCAGCGGTTGAAGAACGTCAGAAGACGCCAGCCGCGGCTGCGCCGGATGCTTTCCAACTCGGCTTCCTGGGCGACCACCTTTTGCCGGACGGTCAGCAATTCGCGATATTGACGGGACAGTTCGCGGGACAATTCGGGGTGGCGCTTCTCGACGACAAAGTCATTGAGCACCAGGCAATCCATTTCGGATTTCAGGAAACAGGCGATGGCGTCTTGCGGCGTTTCGACGATCGGTTCGCCGGCCAGATTGAAACTGGTGTTGAGCAGGACCGGGACGCCGGTTTGCCGCGCGAACGCCGCGATCAGGCGGTAGAACACATCGTTGTCTGCGGCGGTGACCGTTTGCACGCGACCGGTGCCGTCGACGTGCGTCGCCGCCGGAATCGCCGCCGGCTGTTTTACCGGCGCCACCAGCAACATGAAGGGGCTTTCCCCCGCCAAATCGAAAAATTCACCGGCCCGTTCCGCCAGAACCGCCGGCGCGAACGGTCGAAAGGCCTCGCGGTACTTCACCCGCTCGTTGAGGCGATCTTTCATCTCGGGATGGCGCGGGTCAGCGAGGATCGAGCGATGCCCCAGGGCGCGCGGGCCGATCTCGGCCCCGCCTTGAAACCAACCGACGATCTCCCCCGCGGCCAGGCGAGCCGCCGTCCGCTCCAGCCAGTCAGCCGGGCGTGACCAAACCAATACGTCGGTATGTTTTTCCAGCTCTTGCTCGATTGACGCGTCCGGATAGGCCTTCCCCAAATAGGCATGGCGCATGACCCAGGCTTTTTCGCGCCCAGCGTCAAAATGGGGCCACAGCGCGGCGCCCAGCGCGGTGCCGTCGTCGGCGGCGCACGGCACGATGAAGACCCGCTCGAAGCCGGCCTGATCGGCGATTTTTTTATTGGCGACCGAATTGAGCGCCACCCCGCCGGCGAGCACCAGGTGGCGGCAACCGCTGATTTCCCGCAAGCGCCGGGCCATTTCCACCAAAGCGGTTTCCAGGGCGGCCTGGGCGGCGAAGGCGATGTCGCGGTCGATCGGCCGCAGCGGTTCCGAATAATGGCGCGGCGAGCCGTAGCGCCGCACGAATGTCCGTGGAATCATCCGGCCGCGCCGGTCGAAGGTCTGATAGGTGGGATCGATCTCGTAGCGCAAGCCGTCGCCTAGGCGAATCGCGCGAATCCAATCCGCGACCAGGGCCGGTTCGCCGTAAGAGGCCAGACCCATCGTCTTGCCTTCCGCGAACGCGCCGAAACCGCAAAAACGGGTCGCCAATTCGTAGAACGCGCCCAGGCTGTTGAGCGAGCGCGGCAGACTGGCGACCTTGCTCAGTTCCCGCATCTCTCCCCACCGGGCATGATAAAAAGTCGTGTGTTCCACTTGCGGGATCAGCCGGCCGGGACCGCGATCCGCCAGCACGTTGCCCGCGCCGTCCGCCACCAGCACCGCCGCTTCAGTGAAGGGCGAAGCCGCGAACGCGCCAACCGCGTGCGCCAGATGATGATTGATCACCGTCACCCGATCGGCGGGAAAACCGGGCAGTTGCGCCGCCACATCCGCCGCTGCGAGATTGCGCAACGGTCGGTCGGGATGATAAACGACCGAGCCGACCGCCACGATTCGTTCGCAATCGGCAAGGGACGCGCCGGCAGCCGCCAGCACGTAGTCGATGGCTTTTTGCGGCATCGAGGCCAGGTAGGAGCCGTCGGCGGTCGTCACGACGGAATGTTTTTTCCGGTCGAGGCGTTCCTCGGCGATGCCGCACAAGACGACGCCGTCCCGGGCGATGACGGCGGCACGATCGTGGCTGAGGTTGAGGCCGAGAACCAATCCCATCGCGCGGGGCGGTTACTTGGCGGCCGGACGGGTCGCCAGGCGAATGCCGGAAGCGATCCCGTGGCGGACGGAGCGCCAGAACGACAGAAACAGCAAGCCGTCCCCGAGCAGGCCGATGAGGATGTGTTGGTTGATCGTCAGCGGCGCGGGCAGAAACATGTCGAAGAGGTGAGCGATGAAAAACGGCATCCCGCCTTTGTCGATCATGACGCCGATGTTGATCAGCCCGATCAGCAAGGCGGCGATCTGCCACTCGCGGGCCCGCGCATTCTCCCGCCCGAACAGGCCGGCGAAAACACCGACGACCAACGGCAGGATGAAAATCACCACCCCGACTTGTCCGATCGCGAGCAGGTAATACTTCATAAACACGGCGGTCCGCTCCTACACCTGTGAGTGCGCGTCGACGAAGACCTCTTCGAGGTTGTCCGCGAAGATGCCGCCGAACGCGGTGACGATGCGCCAGTACACGTCGTACAACGAATAGGCGCGGCCGGTTTCGTCCTCCATCGAAGTGATGGTCCGGCCGACCTTGCCGCACGGCACGATGTATTCGAACGGCTTCAGGTCGCGGCCGACGTTCAGGCCGAAGCCGTGCATGGTGACGTTTTTCTGGATGCTGAAACCGAGAAAACCGATTTTTTTGTGATCGACCACGATTCCCGGGTCGTCCTCGTCGTAATGCGCGTCGATGCCATAGGAATCCAGCACCGTGACGATCACCTCCGCCACTTTTTCGACGAACTGCCGCGGTTTGAACTGCCGCCGCTTGAGGTCGAAGATCAGGTAGCCGACCAGTTGATCCGGCCCGTGATAGGTGGTTTTGCCGCCGCGGTCGATGTCGAAGATGGGGATGTTTTCCTGGACGAAGCGCTCGCGCGGTTCGATCAGGCCGTCGTCGTTGCGTTCGGAGACGCCGCGGGTCACCACCGGGTGGTGCGACAGGAGGAGCAGGTAATCGACGGCCGCGCCGTTTTGCACCTGATCGCGCAGTTCCTGCTGCAAGCGCAGGACTTTTTCGTAATGGGTCAGTCCCAGATAGCTCCACTTGATGGTCATGTCAGCGACTACCTGTATTCGCCTTTCCACCCCAGTTGGCGGATTTTGAGCAGTTCGAAAAACATTCGCGTCGAATCGCGCAACGGATGCACGCGGCTGCTGGGCGAATCGATCCACCGGACCGGCGTTTCGATCGCTTTCAGACCATGGCATTGTGCAATGAACAGCAGCTCGACGTCAAAACCGAATCCCGTCAGGTGCTGCCGCGAGAAAATAATTTGCGCGGCCCGGGCGCTGAACGCCTTGAAGCCGCACTGCGTGTCCTGAAAACCGCGCACCGCCAGCAACCGCACCAAGAGGTTGAAAAAACGGCCCATCCAGACGCGGTGCCACGGCTGGCGGACCACGATGTCGGATTCGGGAAGCGCCCGCGAGCCGAGGCAGACCGCCGCGCCCTGGGCGAACAGCGGCCAGAATTTTTCGATCTGATCGATCGGCGTGGCGCCGTCAGCGTCGAAAAACAGCCGGTATTCGCCGGCCGCCTGCATGACGCCGAAGCGCACCGCGAAACCCTTGCCGCGGTTGCCGCCGTAACCGAGAACGCGCAACGGCACCGGTCCGTTCAGCCGGGCGTGGGCCGTTTCGACCGTCCGGTCCGTGCTGCCGTCGTCGACCACGATTATTTCGGACGCGTAATCGGCCCGGGCCAGATAGGCGATCAGGTCGTCGAGCGTTTTACCGAGCCGCGACTCTTCGTTGTAGGCTGGAATAATGACCGACAATTTCACCGGCCGTTCGTTTGCCATGGGTGTGCCGATACTCAGATATCCGCCAGGATTTGTTTTTTCTTCGCGTCGAATTCTTCCTGGGTGATCAGACCTTGATCGAACAAGGCCTTCAATTTCTGCAATCGTTCGGCGGGTCCGGCTGGGGCCGCCGCGGCCGCGGCGGGGGCCGGGTTCGGTGTTTGCGCCGGCGTCTGCTGCATGCTCTGGGCCATCATCTGCGGCATCATCATGCCCAGGCCCGCGCCCATTCCGGCCGCCATGGCGCCGCCCGCGCCGCCCGGATTGGCGGCGGCCTCACGCATCGCCTTGGCCGACTGGTATTGCATGTACTTGTTCATGTCGCCCAGCGCGCCCATGCTGGCCCGCTCGTTGATGGCTTTTTGCACTTCCTCGGGCGGCGTGATCGCGTTGATGTAAAAATCGATCAGCTCGATCCCGTACTTGGCGAAGTCCTCGGTCATCCGCATTTTGGCGGCGACGCTCAGTTCGTCGTACATCGCGGCTAGTTCGAAGACCGTCTTCAGCGTCTCGCCCAGGATGTCGTTGAGCCGGGAAATCACCACGTCGCGCAGGAAATTGGCGATATCGGCGGTGGCGAAGCGGCCGCGCCCGCCGACCAGCGTGTTGACGAACAGCAGCGGATCCTTGACCCGCATGGTGTAGTTGCCGAAGGCCCGCAACTGTACGTAACCCAGTTCGCTGTCCTTGAACGGCACGGCTTCCTTGGTGCCCCATTTCATTTCGTTGAAAATATTCTGGTTGACGAAGACGACTTCGGTGCGGAACGGGCTCTTGTTGTCGAACAGCTTGCCGATCAGGGCGGCCAGGATCGGGACGTTTTGCGAGGTCAGGGTATGGCGACCCGGCCCCAGCACGTCCAGCCCCTTGCCGTCGCGGAAAAACACCGCTTGCTGGTATTCGCGCACGACCAGTTGGCTGCCCATCCGCGTTTCAGCGCTGCCCGTTTCGGGAATTTTATGGCAGATTTCCTGCCCGGTCGGATCGTGGTATTCGATGACTTCCCAGAGGCCCATGAGATACCTCCCTAGAGTCCCAGTTGGGTGACGCTTTCGCGCCGCGAATCGATCAATTGCGCCAATTGTTTCACTTCGCCTTGTAAAGCCGCGAGAACGGGCTTGGCCGAATCCTCGTCCGTCACGCCGACCGCCGCCGCCTGGCAATTCTTCAGCAAGGCGTCGACGCTTTCCAGAATGCGGACGTCGGTTTCGTGCAATTTCTGCAATTCCGGCTCCAGCACCTTGGCGACGTCGAAAGCGCCGCTGAATCCGTACGCGTCAAACCGATGCTTGTCGCGCAGGCGATCAAGTTGCTGGGTCAGGCGATCCAGGTCGGGCAGCAATCGCAGTTGCATCTTACCCAACAGGATGCGCTTGATGTCGTCGACCCCGGCTTTGACGGTATTCAATTGCCGGACCGTGTGTTCGCGCAACAGTTTGTCCTGCTCGCGCAGGTTTTCGCGACCCATGAACTCCGACAAACCCGGCACTTTGCCGGCCAACGCCTGGAGTTTTTCGGTCCATTCCGCCGCTTTGGCTTTGAAGCCGGATTCGCTCTCGGCCATTGATCGCCTCCAAATTACTGGTTTTCCCCGCGTTTCAGGCCTATCACAGGTAAGCGGCGGCGGTCAATCCGTCCGCGATGCCGGGTGTTTATACTTAGGCAATATGTCCCCTCAACTGTGCAGCAAAAATGTCCCCTTGGTTACGTAGAGTTCGGAGCCGAGGCCTGATAGACCCACGTCCAGTTGGTTGTTCCCTTTCGATTTTCCGTTTTGCATCGGGCT
>JAAYVF010000042.1 GCA_012517325.1 Myxococcales bacterium
CAAAGCCCGATGCAAAACGGAAAATCGAAAGGGAACAACCAACTGGACGTGGGTCTATCAGGCCTCGGCTCCGAACTCTACGTAACCAAGGGGACATTTTTGCTGCACAGTTAAGGGGACATATTGCCTAAGTATAAACATGAAATGAAGCAGAAAAGAAGAAACGGCTCTTTTTTCAGTATTCGCTTTTGCCTCCTTTTAGGGCGATTTCTACCGCATATAGTGGTTTTCGCGAAAAAAATCTCAAGATATTGTCTTGACTTTGATCTTCGGTCCGCTAACCTGGAAATGTCGTTAAAAGATGTGGCTCCATCGGGGCAAACCGATGGTTTGTGGAGGTATGGCATGATGCGCCTACGCCGGTTGGCGGGCATTCTGACGGCGCTGCTGCTCGTGTTTCCCTGGGTCGCCCGGGCGGCCGAGGGATTCAACGCGCATTTTTTCGATCCGACGCCGTTCGCCGGCCGTTACCTGACCTTCGAGGACGCCCAAACCCTGCCCCAATTCCGCTGGGCGCTGGGCGCGCTGATCGATTATGCCAATGCCCCGGTGGAGGTGCGGACCGATAACGACCGCACGACCGGTGTCCTCGACAGTTTGCTGACCACCGACGTGACGGGCGCGTTTTCCTTTCACGAAATGGTCAACGCCGGCGTCCAGGTGCCGCTGCATTGGTTCAATCGCGGCCGTTCGTTCAACGACCTGGGCGACGCCGACGGCGTTTCCTCGCGGCAGAATCGCACTTCGATGGGCGATATCCGCGTCCTGGCCAAGGTGCGGATCATCGAGGAAGGCAACTGGCCGTTCGGCGTGGCCGTCACGCCCTTCGTGACTTTCCCCACCGGCGACGCCTCGCGCCTGCTGGGCGAGGGCCGGATCACCGGCGGCTTCACGGCGACCTACGAAATCAATCTGGCTTGGCTGCGGATGGCGCTCAACGGCGGCTGGCATTATCGCGGCGGCTCGGGCGTTTTGGGCACCACGGTGCGCAACGCGTATCCGCTCGCGGCGGGCCTGTCGCGCGACATCGACCCGCGGCTCAATTTAAGCCTGGAAATGCACGGCGAGATGTACGAGTCGACGAACAACCGCGACTTCGCGGGCAACCCGTTGGAATTGGATCTGGTCGGCCGTTATAAGCTCGGCCAGGGCCTGCGGGTGGTCGCCGGCGGCGGGCCGGGCCTGACCAGCGGCGTCGGCAGCCCCGATTTCCGGCTCTTCGGGGGCGTCGATTACGCGCCGGAGCCGCAGGCGATCCCGACGCCGAGCACCGGCAATTTGCGCGTCGTGGTGCAGGACCGGTTCGGCAAGCCGTTGGAAGCCGAGGTCGGCATCGAGGGCGCGGAATTGCGCCTGGGCAACACCGTCAACGGCACCTTCGCGCTGTCGAGCCTGATGCCCGGCAATTACCAGGTGCGCGTCTCGCGGCCCGATTTCGATTCGGGCCTGACCGAGGTGACGGTCTACGCGGGTCAGACCTCCACCGTGACCGTGGTGCTGTATCCGGTGGCGACCCGCCTGAACATCATCGTGCTCGACCGCGACCAGGGCCACCGCCTGCCCGGGCGCCTCATTTTCCGACCCGGCACGAAGGATGAAAACGTCGCGGACAACCCGAGCGGCGAATTCAGCCTCGAAGTGGAAGCGGGGCCACTCACCTTCACCGCTGAATCGCAAGGTTACGAATCGGTGATGACCACGGCCGAGGCGGAAAAGGGCACGACGACCACGGTGACCGTGCATTTGCGGCGGAAGATCGAAAAATCCGGCAAGATTTTCTTCGACCTCGACAGCGCGGATTTGCGGCCCGAAAGCCTGCCCGTGCTGCGGGACGTGGCGCGGCAGATCAAAGAGCTGCATCCGCATCTGGTCGTGATCGAAGGCCACTGCAGCGATGAAGGTTCCGACGAATACAACCTCAAGCTCTCGGAGCGGCGGTCCGAGTCGGTGCGCGCCTACCTGATCAAGCAGGGTCTGGCGCCGAGCATGCTCAAGGCCATGGCCTTCGGCGAATCGCGGCCGATCGCCTCGAACGAAACCGAGGAAGGCCGCGAGCGCAACCGCCGGGTCGAATTCATCATCGAGGAGGAATGACCATGCGCGCGTTCGTCGCCGCTTGCTGGGTGGTTCTGCTCGTCGCGGCCGTCGGTTTCGCGGCGACCTACGACTTGTCCGACGCCGGCGTTTCGCAAATCTGCCTGGGCGGTTCCGAGGAAAGCGCCAACCTGGGCTACAGCCTGGCGGTCGGCGACCTGGACGGCGACGGCCGGCTCGACCTGATCGCCGGGGCGCCGGGAACCGGCAGCGGCGTCGGGTCGCGGCTGGGCGCGGTGTACGTGCTGCTTTCGAGCGCCGGGGCGCTGGTCGGCCGGCAGCTTGACCTGGCCACCGACGCGGCCGATGTCGCGATCGTCGGCGAAACCGAATACAACGCCGGCTACCAGGTCGCGGCCGGCGATCTGAATCACGACGGGATCGACGATCTGGTGATCGGCGCGCCGCGCGCCGACGGTCCGAGCGGCGAATCGGTGTTGGGCGTGGTCTTCGTGTTTTTCGGCCGCGCCACGTGGCCGGCGACGTTGTCGACGACCACCGGCGCCGACGTGACGATCTGGGGCGAGGCGGCCGACGGCCAGTTCGGCGCCCAGTTGGCGATCGCCGACTTCGACGACGACGGCGTCGCCGATTTGTTCGCCGCCGCGCCGGGATACCACGATGTGGGCGCGCCCGCCGCCGGCAAGGTGTTCGGCTTCCTCGGCGGCAGCCTGTCGGGAGTGATCGACCTGCGGCCCGAGAGCGTCGAGGCCGACGTGGAAATCGTCGGCGAGGCCGCCGGCAACCGCCTGGGCCAGGGATTGGCGCTGGGCGACATCAACGGCGACGGGCCGGCCGATCTGGTGCTGGGCGCGCCGGGCATCGCGCCGCCGCTGCCGGGTTCGAAGGAAGGATCGCCGGGCACCGTGTACGTCATCTGGGGCCGCGAACTGAACGACACCCTGCGCATCAACCTGTCCGCGGTCGCGCCGGACGTGCGCCTCGATCCGCCGGATCAGAGCGGCAATCTCGGCGCCGCGCTGACCATCGGCGATCTCGACGGCGACGGCCTGGCCGACCTGGCGATGGCCGCGCCCAACCTGCCGACCAAATCGGCGGCCGGCGAGGTCTACGTGGTCTACGGCCGCTTCACTTGGTCGCCCACCGTCGATCTGGCGACCGCCGACCTGACCATTCACGGCGGCCAGTCGCAGGACCGCTTCGGCTTCGCGCTGGCGATGGCCGACGTTTCCGGCGACTGCCTGGCCGATCTGCTGATCGGCGCGCCGCGCTTCGAGGCGCTGGGCTTCAGCCACGCTTACGCCATCGCCGGGCGCCGCGATTATCCGCTGCAGGAAGACATCGACCTGGCCGGCGGCGACGAGCCGCTGCACGAGATCATCGGCGCCCGGACGGGTGACGAGACCGGCTTTGCCCTGGCGCTGGGCGACCTGGACGACGACGGCGTGCCGGACCTGATCATCGGGGCGCGCGCCGCCGACCTGACCGCGCCGACGCGAGCCGAGGCCGGCGCCGTGTACGCGATCGTCAGCGAGGCGGTCAATCAGCCGCCGGTCGCCGACGCGGGGCCGGATCGCGAAAGCCTGGTGAACCTGCCCGTGGTGCTCGACGGCCGCGGCAGCGCCGACCCGGAAGGCGCAACCCTGACTTACGTTTGGCAACAGGTCGCCGGCCCGGCCGACGCTGCACTGTTCGACGGCGACACGGCGACGCCCGTCGTGGTGCCCACCGCGGCCGGCACCTACCGCTTCTCGTTGACCGTCGCCGACTGCGTTTTTACCGGCGACCCCGACGAGGTGACCGTCGTGGTCGATGCCTTCCCCGGCGACGATGACGACACCGCCGATGACGACGCGGCCGACGACGACAACGGCGGCGACGACGACGGCGGCGGCCATGGGCCGTGGGGCTCCTCGGATGACGAGGACGTCGGCATTTACGGGGGCGGCGGCTGCTCGGGCTAGGCGGTTTCTTCCCGGCGGCGTTTGCCGAAGATCCAGACCAGCAGCACTCCCGACAGGTAGAGCAGGCAAAGCGGCAGGCCCAGCAGGATCTGCGTCAGCAGATCGGGCGGCGTCAGCACCGCCGCGGCCAGAAACACCAGCACCACCGCGTAACGGAACCCGCGCCACAGCGTGCCGGCGCCGATCAGGCCCAGGCGGCCCAGAATCAGCATCACCACCGGCATCTCGAAAGCCAGTCCGAAAGCCACCAGCAGCTTGAGCGAGAACTCGGTGAAGTCGCTGACCTTCAGGTAGGCCTCGAAGGTGGTTTTCATCTCGAACCGCTTGACCAGAAAGTCGATCGCCGCCGGCAACACGCCGAAATAGCCGAAGAGCGAACCGGCGACGAAGGTCACCGCGGTGAGCATCGCGTAAAACAAAAAAAGGCGCTGCCGCGTGCGGTACAGGATCGGCGCGATCACCCACCAGAGTTGCAGGAACAGATAGGGCGCGGCCATGATCACCCCGGCGAGGATGCCGATGATCATGTAGGTGGCGAAACTTTCGGAGGGCGCGGTGAAATACAATCGGCTGTGGGGCC
Organism: Myxococcales bacterium; assembly: GCA_012517325.1. Taxonomy (NCBI): domain Bacteria; kingdom Pseudomonadati; phylum Myxococcota; class Myxococcia; order Myxococcales; species Myxococcales bacterium. The sequence goes on from JAAYVF010000042.1 coordinate 4,600, forward strand.
CCATCACGCCGAGAAAGGGCACCTTGAGAATCGCCAGCAGATCCTCGGAAAAATAAATGCCGATGCCGGCCCCGATGCTGACGGCGATCGCGCTGTGCAGCAGCTTACGCCGCAGCGCGGTGACGACGGGCAGCCAGTTGGCGAGCGGCGAGGCATTGTCGGACAAGTCGGCTTCTCCCCGGATTTCAAGTACCGGTAAGTAAAAGCCAGATGCCAGGGGGAGGCAAGCCCAAACGGATCAATGGAAAAGGAAAAATGGAGAAGCGAGTCGGTTCGACGGAAGGGCGCAATCGGCGGATCGCTCACGCCATTTTGTAATCCTGTCGATCCCGGGTGCGTTCCAGTTCCTGCAGGGCGTCGCGGGCGATCCACTGGGCGGAGCGGCTCGGTTGTTTGGCGATTTCACGGCCGGTGGCGATGGCCTGGCGGCAGAGCGAGGCATTGCGTTTGCCGATCTGGCGCAGCGCCCAGTTGACGGCCTTTTTCACGAAATTGCGCGGGTCGTCGGCCGCTCGGGCAATGGCCGGGAAAAACGGCGCAAATCGCTCGTCGGTCGCTTTTTTGTCGTGCCAGGCCAGGCAGGCCATCAGGGCGAACCCGGCGCGTTTGACGAATTCCTCGTCCCGTTCCGACCATTCGAGCGCCTTGTTCCAGGCGTCGGGCGTGCGATCGAAAAGATTCAGGCAGACCTGGTCGCACAGATCCCACGAATTGAAGGCGGCGGCCCACTGCTCCATCTGGGCGCCGGTGACCTGCCGCGGGTCGTCGATCATCCCCGCCAGAATCCGCGCTTCGTGCAGGCCGGATCGCCATAATTCCTCTGCCAGCGAATGGTTTTTCCCCAGGCTTTTCGCCAGCCGGCGCAACTCGGGAATGCGGATGCCCAGGGCGGTTTCGGTGTTGATGCCGAAGCGGCCCATCCCGGCGGCGTCGGCGGGATTGCCCAGCCGGCGCAATTCCCGCAAAACCTCGCGGTAATTCATGCCGGAATCCTATCGGACGCAACGCGTGCCATAATCGCCATTGTTGGTGGGTTCGATCACTCCCCAACCGAAGTCGAGAATCCAGCCTTTTTTTGGATTGTCCGCCAAGCGGGACGAAGACCAGAACCAACAACAAGGACATTTTAATTCAGCGGGACCGAAACAACCGTTATGCGGGCCCGTCGTACCGTCGCAGGCGGAGCAAGAATCGTCCTGACAGGCAAGCTCAAGGCAGGAATCGGTTACACCGCAGGATCCCCCGGTCGCGATCGATGCGCATCCGCGAACCAAGGTCCGCAGTTCGGAAATCGTCGGTAGTCGCCAATCGTCATGGCCGCCAAGGGTCAAGTTCTCGCAGTAGGGGATGACTTCATTCCAAGGCCAAGGGCTGCCATATCCTACCTGCCACATTAGACCCGAAGCTGGATCGGTCCAGGTTTTTCCGTGCGCTTCGCTGCCGGGCCAGGTGTCGTCGTCGTCAACCGAGTCGTTGTCGTCGTTATTGTCATTGTCGTTGTCGTTGTCGTTGTCGTTGTCGTCGTCATCAACATCGTCGTCATTGTTATTGCTAGCGTCGTCATCGTCGTTTTTACCATCGTCATTTTTATGGCAACCGGATACCGCGATTACCAGAGCCAGCATCAGGACCAACAGCCACCAAGAAGAAGCTTTCATCCTGCCCTCCTGACCATATTGATATAATTATAGTATATTAAAATACATTCAGTAAAGATACCGTATGCGACGAAAAGATGGTCCGGGTTAAAAGTGGCGGACTTCCAAGACGCTGTCGAGGTCCTTGATCAAGGCGGCGAAATCCGGATCGTCCGGAGTGACTTCCAGGCCGAGCAGCGGGATGATCGCGCGGCGCGCGGCGAAGTACTCGGCATACTCGTCGGCGGAGGTGCTGATAAAGGCCTCGGCGGTGGTCCGGGCGTTTTTCGCTTCCTCGGTTTTGTTCTGTTGGTCGAAAATCAGGGCGTAGCGTTCGAGGATGCGCGCCACCTCGGCGTAGTCGCGGTACAGGCTGTGGGAAAGAATGGCGCGCCGGAGGAAGTATCGGCGGCGGTCGCGGTCGGTCGCCTTGCCCTGGTCGGTCAGTTCCTTGAGCTCGGCCTCGCGCTGGTTGCGCTTGGCGACGTTGGCCGCGATTTCCTCCTTCATCAGGTCGTAGGAGGCGGTGTAGAAAACGAAGGCGTCGTCGAGGTTACCCTGCTGAAAATATTCGTCGCCGGCGTACAGCGGGTAGGGGCTGCACAGCAGGAAGCGGCAGTCGTCGTTTTTATTTTTTTCGAGGCAGCCGAAATACGAAGCCTTGCTTTTTTCGAGCATTTCCGGGTTGCCGGCGTCGGTGCGCTCGGCCTTGGCGATCTGCTTTTGCAGCGCGGCGACCAGTTCCTCGCGCGGTTGCGGCGTCAAATCGGGGAGGCCCTGTTCCGGCGCGGGGGCTTTTTTGTTTTGGCAACCGGCCGCGGCCACGAGCAGGCCGAGGGCCAGACAAATCGTCAAAAAGATCGCTTGAACATGTCGCACGGGTGTCATCCGATCTACTTCAGCAAGTCGAAAACGGCCTTGTGGTCGTCGGTTTTGGCTGCCACGAGCATTTCGTAGAAAAACATTTCGCTGCTGCCGATCAACGCGCCTTCGTCGCCCAGGCGGCGCAGTCCCAACTCGTGATTGAGCGTGTCGCGCGATGAGACGCAGTCGGCCAACACCATGATGTCGTAATCGCCGGCCATGCCGACCAGCGCCGTTTGCAGGACGCAAACGTGCGTTTCGATGCCGATCAGCACGAGCGTTTCCACGTCCAGTTCTTCCAGCGCGGTCACGAATTCGGGCTCGCCGAAACAGGAAAAAGCGGTTTTCGGGATCGGGCGGTATTCATCGCCCAGCGCTTCCTTCACCACGGGCAGCGAGGCGCCCAGGCCCTTGGGATATTGCTCGGTGACCAGGATGGGAATTTCCAGCCGTTTGCAGAACTCGATCACCTTCAGGCTGTTGGCCAGGATTTTTTCCCCTTGTTGCACATGGGGGAACAGCTTTTCCTGAATGTCGACGACCACCAGGGCGGTCGTCCCGCGCGGCAGCAAACCTTCCAGTTCCATGATCGCACCTCGAAAAGTCGAATTGGACGAACTGGTTTATGGTAGCCATCGCGGGGGGCGGCGGTCAATCGGGCGGCCGAAAAAAGCGGCGCGAAAGGGCCGGATAGTTATCATTGAATGACAAAAAAGACCTTGTAAACAAAGGCCTTTACGTTTATCGTGGCCGGTAACCGAAACGGTCGGTTAAACAAGGATTTGTGGGGGCAACGGATCGCCCGGCGACGCGGAGCGCGAGGCGTTGGCTCGCTCCGTGAGGGTCTTTCCGGAATGCGCGACAACAGAGATTTTTCATTCTTGGACCAGCGGCCGGTTGTCTGGCGTCGGTAGGTGGTTGCTCCTTGCCCGGAGCGGGACGAGGGCGGGTCCTGGGAGAAAATAAGCGATGAACGACGCACGCATCCTCATCATCAGCGCTCAAGCATCCCTGACCGCGGAACTGGTCGGAGCACTCTCCAGCCACGGGTATCTGGTCACCATGGCCGGCTCGCTCGCCGCCGGTCGGAAGGAATTGTCCCGTGGCCGTTACGACCTCGTGCTGTTCGACCGTGAAATCACCGACGGCGACCAGACCGCCGAAGTGGAGATTCTCGGCCAGAATCCGGCGATGATGGGCATCCTGATCTTGCCGGCCGGCACCGCGCTCGCGGAAATCGCCGAGCATTTGCGCGACGGCTGGGCGGAAGCGCTGATCCAGCCCATTGCCGAAAAACCGCTGCTGGCGGGCTTGTCGCACGCGCTCAAACGCGCGTTCAACCTGCGCGAAAAGATCCGTTCGTCGACGCTGACCCCGCTGGCCCGCCTGAGCGAGACGTTTCTGCTCAACCTCGACCTGGACGGCTTGCTGAACCAGATCGTCCGGACGGCGCAGAACGAAGCCAACTGCGACCGCGTCAGTCTCATGCTGGTGGACGGCCAGGAAATGCGGATTCGCGCCGCGGTCGGCCTCAGCTCGAAGGTGGTCGAGGAATTCCGCGGGAAGATCGGCGTCGGCATCGCGGGCTACACCGCGGCCAGCGGCGAACCGGTGATCATCAACCAGGGCGAGCCGGACGAGCGGTTCATCGATCACCTGCGCGACGACAATATCAAAAGCGCCATCAGCATGCCGCTCAAGGTCAAAAGCAAGGTCATCGGCGTGCTCAACCTTTCCAATTTCATGGGGCGCGACCGGTTTTTCGAATCCGACGTGCAATTCCTGTCGCTGCTGGCGGCCCAGGCGGCGGTGGCGATTCAGAACGCCAACCTCTACAACTCGCTGCAGACCAGTTACCTGCACACGATCATCTCGCTGGCCAACGCCCTGGAGGCGCGCGACGCCTCGCTCTCCGGCCATTCCAACAAGGTGCTGGAGCATTCGGTGCGCATCGCTCAGAAGATGGGCCTGAGCGAACGCGAGACCGACGACATCCGCAATGCCGCCATCCTGCACGACATCGGCAAGATCGGCATCCGCGACGCCATTCTGCTCAAGCCGGGCAAGCTCGACGACAGCGAATGGCGCATCTTGCGCACGCACCCGGAAGTGGGCAGCCACATCATCGCCCCGGTGCGGCATTTGTCGCGGGCCGTGCCGCTGATTCTGCACCACCACGAACGGTGGGACGGCCAGGGTTATCCCAGCGGGTTGGCCGGTCCGGAAATACCACTCGGTTCGCGCATCATCTCCGTGGCCGACACCTACGACGCCATGATTTCCAAGCGACCCTATCGCGACGCGCTGGGCCACCAGTCGGCGGTGAAGGAACTGCGCCGCGTCGCCGGCTCGCAACTCGATCCGCACGTGACCGCCGCGTTTTTGGCGGTTCTCAAGGAGGATAATCTGGATGTCCCGGACGCCTGAACTGACCGCGCTGTTTCATGAAAAATTCAACGCCGCTCCCGCCCAGGCGGCCTTCGCTCCCGGCCGCGTCAACCTGATCGGCGAGCATACCGATTACAACGACGGTTTCGTGCTGCCGCTGGCCATTCAATTCGGCGTTTACCTGGCCGGGAGGGTGACGAGCGACGGCCGCGTCCGGGCGCACAGTGCGAACTTCCCGGACGAACCGGTTGACTTTCCGCTCGGCGAGGAACCGCGCGGCAAGGGCTGGGGACAGTACCTGCGGGCGGTGCTTTACGAACTGGCGGCGGTCGGGGTGCGCCCGGCCGGCTTGGAATTGGTGTTCATCGGCGACGTGCCGCCCGAGGCGGGCCTGTCGAGTTCGGCGGCCTTCAGCGTGGTCACTTCGCTGCTGGTTTCGGCGCTCGTCGGCCGCTCGTGGGACGACAAGGTCGCGCTGGCGAAGCTTTGCCAGGCGGCGGAACACCGGACCGGCGTGATGTGCGGTTTGCTCGACCAGATGGCCAGCGCCGCTTGCCAGGCCGGCAGCGCGATGTTGCTGGATTGCCGCGATCTGTCGCGCCGGATGGTGGCGCTGGATCGCCAAAAGCTGGCCGTGATCGTCGGCGACACCACCGTGAAACGCTCGCTCAACGACGGTCGCTACAACCAGCGGCGCGCCGAGTGCGAGGCGGCGGCCAGGGCGTTCGGCGTCCGGGCCTTGCGCGACGTCACCCCGGAATTGCTGGCCGCGAAAACCGGTTCGGTGGAAGACGTACTGGTCCGCCGCGCCCGCCACGTGATGACCGAGGACGATCGTGTCCATGGCTTCGCCGCCGCGCTGGCGGCCGGCGACCTGGCCACCGTCGGCCGACTGGTCGACCAGGGCCACGCCAGCCTGCGCGACGATTTCGAGGTGTCCTGCCCGGAACTCGACGCCATTTGCGAGGCTTTTCGCGGCGCCGGCGCTTACGGTGCGCGCATGGTCGGCGCCGGTTTCGGCGGCAGCGCGATCGCCGTGGTCGCGCCGGAGAAGGCGGCGGATGTCATTGCCGGTGCGGCCGCGGCCTATCGACAAAAAACCGGACGGTCGGGCGTGTTTCACGTCGTGGCGGCCGGTGATGGGGCGGCGGTATTCGCAATCTGAGTGCGGTTCCTCGGCGCGGCGCTGGACTCGACGGAGCGGATCGGAGGACGGATGCGCAAAATCCTGCTGATCGTGGCTCTCGCGCTGTCGTCAGTCGCGCCGGTGGCCGCCGGCGACCTGCTGCAATGGGGCGTCTACGGTGGCGCCGAAACCGGACTGGCCTATTTCGATCTGACGCCGCTCAACGATTACCTGGACGACGCCCGCGTCGACGATTTTTCTTCGTTTTTGCCGCTGGTCGGTTTCAATCTGCAGGCCCTGCTCGCCGAGCGGATTCACGTCGGCTGGGAAGGCGGCATGTTCATGGCCTACCGGTCCGGCGGACTGGTCGATGCGCATCTGGCCGGCGCCTCCACCGATTTTTTCTTCGGTTACGACCTGATCGCCAAACCGGCCTGGAGACTCAGGCCGGAACTGGGAATCGGCGGCGCCTTGCTGATGCTGCGGTTGGACGGCGCGGTCCAGTCGCTGCCCGCGGTGGAACTTCCGGCGGCGACCGATAACCTGGATCTGGCCAAGACTTCCGTGTTGGGAAAAGCGGGTTTGACGATCGAATGGACCCCGAAACTCTATCAGAACGCCAACGGTCGGTTGGGGATGGCGGCCTCGCTTTCCGCCGGCCTGTATGCGCCGTTGAGCGATGAAGGGTGGGAGATCACGTCGCAAATCGATGACCGGCAGCGTGATCTCGACGGCGATGGTCCGGAAATCAGCTACCTTGCGGGATATGTCTCACTGGGTGTCCGCTTCGGCGGCGGCATCACCGATATTGATAACTAGGCGCAGGTTCTCGCCTTTTCCGAAAATTTGATATTTTTAATGAATTTTTCCTTACCCTCCTTATCCAAGCGGTCGAAAGGTAGGTTATATGCCAAGGAGCCTGGATACTCGTTTTGGCGACGAATCGAGACTGGATTGGCACGATCATCAGAATTGAATCACGGAGGAGCGCGCAATGAGAAGTCACCTATTGGCAGTCACCGCATTTTGTAGCCTGGTCTTACTTTCCCTTTTCATGACGGGCTACTTCTTTTCCACTTCCGAGCAGGATACCGATTCCGATACGCAAATGGCGGCGGTGGAACCGCAAGCCGGCACGGACATCCTCGAGGGCCGTCCGTTTTGGCAGCGGTGGATGGGTGCGCTTCGTCATTTTCTGATTAATTCCGATAAAGGCCAGCCGCCGCGCGCGGCCATGGCCCCCGGCACCATCAACGAGTCATGCTATGTTGTCTTTGCCAGCCACTACGTCGGCCGGTTCGGCATCGGCGACGCAAAACCGAACGCCATGCGATACAACCTGTTCGGCGCCGAATGGGGGTCTTATGGCTCCCAACCGATCGTGTTGGGCGCCAAGGCCTGCGGTGGGAAGGTGTTGACGCTGCCGGCGAAGGTCAAATCCGCCGCGGGCGACAATAAAACCGATGACGACACCACGATCGACGACGATACCACGCCCAGCGACGACGACACGGGGCCGATCGACTATGACACCACGCCCAGCGACGACGACACGGGGCCGATCGACGATGAC